>VGNY01000073.1 GCA_016865895.1 Chloroflexota bacterium
ATTGAATAGCACTTATTTTACGCCTGCCAAGAGAGCTACACACTCGACTCGACGTTCTCCTTTTCGGCTTCACAATCCCCAGAATCGCCAAGAAACCACCTAAAGCCACCCAGGTGTACCATTTCCCCCCATCCTCCGAAAAACCGACAATTTTTTTCGGGAGGGGTGATACACGGTACCAGTCTTGACAGACCCTAGCCCCCTATGATACAATACACTATCACATTCTGCCATGCCGCGGTTAATCATTGATACAGACGAGCTCTATTCTACCGATGAGGCGACCCAATTAATCGGTATAGGCTATGCTACTTTGTACAGGTGGATAAAGAGCGGTAAGTTAATAGCGCTCAAACTAAACCACCGAACCTTAATTCCCCAAAGTGAGATCAAGAGACTGCAGCAAGCAAGGGAAGGCAGCGCCAACAAAGCTTAAAAGGGAGAAGAGGAAAGGAGGTCTGGGAAATGGACATAATATTCGTGTGCAAGGATGGTGACCTGGGTTCACTTCTGAGTCACTTCATGGACGCGGTCACCGCCAAAAAAGCAGGGGAGGACGCCGGGCTTATCGTAGCCGAGGAGGCTCTCTGGGCTGTTGCCACAGGTGAGTTGACTTCACGCCCCACCTTAGAGAGCCATTTCAAACTGGAAGACATCAAAGCTATAGGCTTGCCCACTGATGCCAATGGTCTTCTCAAGATGGCCGGGGAAGCGGGAGTCCCCGTCGTGGCTTGCGGCGGCTGGACAATGCTCCTCGGTCTCCAGGGCAAGCTTCCTGAAGGTGTGGTAGCAGAGGAAGTCGGACCCCATCTTCTCAAAGCCAAGAAGATAATAGGCGGTTTCTAAGTAAAGGTTTTGCGCGGCTACATAGAGGAATATGGAACAGGGTAAGAAAAAACCGAGAATCAAGAAAGCGGAAAGGGTGCTTCCGGCAAAGAGAGTGCGCCTAGCGAAGAGGGTGCGCCCGGCGGAGCGAACTCTTAAGCCCGTGAAAGAGTGACCGAAGGCGAGAGGTGATTTATGGACATAAGGGAAACATTAATAGAACATCAAGGAGGACTTCGGCAATGCAAGTGGGTAACCTGGCCGTAAGTTCCTCCTATAAATCCCCTATCCCCGGCGGATTGGCAACAAGAACTTAGGATCATGTGCCGTAAGGCGTGGGGGTTCGAGTCCCCCCTTCCCCATTTGGAGCCTGAATAAAGCACTTTGACCGTCAGAATATCTTTAAATTGCCTTTTTTGCATGAGTGTGACCTTCGTCCTATTGACAATTTACGTGTGATGGTTTATTGTTATAGAAAACAGAAAAAGGGGAGGTAAGCAATGCAAGCGTATTGTATGAAGTGCCGCACCAAGAGAGAAATGAAGGATGCCAAAAGCATAAGGATGAAGAATGGTAAGCCGGCGACCCAAGGTTCATGTCCTGTGTGCGGGACCAAGATGTTCCGAATAGGCAAAAGTTAAGCTCTAGGTGCAAGGGTGTGTGAAGGGCTGGGTATCTTCTGTATGTAGATGTCCAGCCCTTTTGCATTCGCCTCTGTGTGTCTTTAGATAGCCGTATGGAGCAATTAGAATCAAAATGCGTGTGGGCAGGCTTTAGCCTTGCCTTGAGGATTCAATATACGACCTTGAAGGGTCGTAGTTACTTTGTCGCCAGCGTGCGCAGCTTTAGCCAGCTAATAAATCATTTTCGCATCAGCTTCTTATAACTATGGCACGACCTTTATGGTTTGTGGAGCTTCTTAAGCTAGGTTTTCCCGGCCGCTTTCTCATAGCCAGGTTAACTAAAGTGCCCATCATAGGAAGAGCTATCGACCACTGGCTCTTTGAAGGCGATGACATAATCTACTTACCCAAAGACCATGTGATTCGAGTAAATAAGCCGGTCGATGTCCCAGAGCAGATGGTACTACCATCCCAAGTCGTGGAGTATTTTGTTAACAAAGCCAACTATCACTGGATTATGAATACTTGCATCTGTCGTGAGGCATCTAAATGCAAGGACTACCCGATTGACTTGGGTTGCCTTTTTCTTGGCGAAGCAGCATTAGGGATTAATCCACAACTTGGGCGGCGTGTGGCCAAAGAAGAGGCGCACGAACATGTGCGGCGCTGCCGTAAGGCTGGCCTTGTCCATCTGGTCGGCCGCAACAAGTTGGATTCGGTCTGGCTTGGTGTTAGTCCGGGTAATAAGCTACTTACTATCTGCAACTGCTGTCCGTGCTGTTGTTTATGGCGGATGCTGCCCCATATTGCCCTCTTTATCGGTGCTAAAGTATCAAGAATGCCCGGAGTTACGATTAGCGTCACAGATAAATGTGTGGGCTGCGGGACTTGTACTCAGGGCATATGCTTTGTCAACGCTATCCATCTGGTCAGTAACCGTGCCGTCAGGAGCAATGCTTGTCGCGGCTGTGGTCGTTGTGTTAGCGTTTGCCCTCATGGCGCTATCGAGGTTTCAATTGATAATGAGCAGTTTATAGCGAAAACGGTCAACAGGTTGTCTCCCTTGGTTGATGTTTCCTAGGTGCACAAATCCCCCAGGTTCAGCTTGCTCATGTGCTGCCCCTCATCTTTTAGGCCTGGCTGATTATATGCTCGGTAGCAGCCCCGATTTTAGCAATAGGACATAATGAATATAAATCGAGTTTGTTGCGAAACTCTATTGCCTAGCCTTTAAGATTCCTATTCATGCACATTTACACTAAAGATATCATCTAACCTGTGTGTGCCAAAGTCCTTCGGTCGCTTTGCTCCTTTGGTTGACCAATGCTAAAATAGGCTGCTTCAGCACAGAGAGGAGACGAATGAATAAAAAGACTTCTCCCCGTCTAACCCAGAGCGTCAGCGGAGCCGGCTGAGCTTCCAAGCTAGGTCCGGGTGACCTAGGCAAAGCCCTGTGCGGCTTGCCTCTGATACCCAATAAGAATGTGATTAGAGGCATGGAAAGCCTGGATGATGCCGGCGTTTACAAGTTGAGCGAAGACCTGGCTATCATCCAGACCATAGACTTCTTCACGCCTATTGTTGACGACCCCTACGATTTCGGCCAGATTGCTGCCGCAAATGCCCTGAGTGACATTTACGCCATGGGTGGTAAACCTTTAACCGCCATGAATGTTGTCTGCTTCCCCACAAAGTCACTCGATATATCCATACTCAAAGATATACTCAGAGGTGGCATAGACAAGATGAAGGAAGCCGGTGTGACACTTGTCGGCGGCCACAGCATAGACGATAAAGAGCTAAAGTACGGGCTTTCGGTCACCGGCATCGTTCACCCCAAACGACTGGTGACTAATGCCGGAGCCAGGGCTGGCGACAAACTCATACTCACCAAGCCCTTAGGCACCGGAATCATAAGTACTGCCCTGAAAGCCGGCAAAGCCGGGAAGGAGACGATGGCCAAGGTGACCAAGTACATGGCAACCCTAAACAAGAAGGCATCGGAACTAATGCAAAAGGTGGGAGTTCACGCCTGCACTGATATAACTGGCTTTGGACTTCTCGGCCATGCCTGCCAGCTAGCTCAGAACAGCCAAGTAGGTATAAAGGTTAATTCAAATTCAATACCGACCTTCAAAGAGGTCGAAAATTTCGCTAATGCAGGGCTTTGCCCTGGTGGCTTGCATAGAAACAGAGAGTTCTACGGCAAAATGGTCAAATTCTCCGACCATGTACCCGATTACATTAAGGACATCCTCTTCGACCCTCAAACTTCAGGTGGGCTGCTAATCATAATAGCTCCTGAAGCAGCAGAACCGCTGGTGTCCAAACTGCGAAAAGCCGGTGTGTCCGATGCAGCCATAATCGGAGAAATAATCAACAAGCCGCTAGAGAAGATAATTGTAGAGTGACAGAGAGTACCACCATTATGCGATTAAGAATGCTCTAGCACAAACCAGAGCCCGGCTTTTTATCTGACGTGGGAATAAAACGCTGTACTGCTAACTACTCCGGCAGAGTAGTATTATAGTGAATAAATTTCCTTGCCGAAGGTGTGGACCCAGTTCTTTTTCAGCGCCTCTATCGCTTCTTTGGTTTTGTCCACTCCGATAATGACTATAGGTTGGCCGCTTTCCCCCCTGCCCAGGTAGGTATAAAAATAGCATACATTTATATTTGCTTCACGCAGAGGTTTCAGCACAGCCTGAAGTCCGCCAGGATGGTCAGGAACTTCCACTGCAATGACATCGGTCTCGTGCACCGAATAGCCATGGCTCTTGAGCACGTTAGCCGTTTTTTCCGGGTTATCGGTAACAAATCTCACTGTACTGAAATCAGACGTGTCAGCTACTGAAATAGCCCTGATGTTTATCCCCTCCCTACCCAGGCACTCACTCACAGCCAAGAACTTACCCGGCACATTTTCTAATGTTATCGAAATTTGCTTCACACACATAGCTTGCTCTCCAGTTTAATTTAAGCTCAATATCAGAATAAATCGTATCCTGCCTTTAAGGCTTTTTCGTTGATAGCAATCATTTTTTGTTTCGTACCCAGAATATGCCGTAGTCCTTCAATCACACTGGAAATGGAAACCAAACTGGTTTTTTTAGTGAATGCACCCAGCATTATCATATTGGCGGACTTGGGACTTCCTAACTTTTCCGCGATACTATTTGCTGGCACACTAATTACGTTAATATCTCCCCTCGAGATTTCAGCTTCTACCAGGGAGGAATTGATGAAAAACAGGCCACCCGATTGAATCTGATTTTGGAATCTAATTGCAGAGGGCTGGTTCATAGCAATAACAAACTCCGGCGATGAAGCAACCGGAGACGCAATCTCATCATCTGATATTGCCACTGTGCAATTGGCGGTGCCGCCACGAACCTCAGCGCCGTAGGACGGCAAATAAGTTACATTCTTACCTTCAAGCATTGCCGCCTGGGCCAGATTGAGCCCGATGGACATAACACCCTGCCCTCCAAAACCGGCGATGAGCGTTTTAATCAGCATCCTTGCTCCTTATTCTGTCTTTGATTACCCCCAATGGAAACACTTTAGTCATTTCCTTGTCCACCCATTGCCATGCTTCCACAGGACTCATTTTCCAGTTAGTGGGGCAGGGAGAAAGAATTTCCACCATAGCAAAACCGAGCTTATCAAGTTGCACCTGGAATGCCTTCTGAATAGCCTTTTTCGTTTTCCTGATGTTTGTTGGAGAGTTCACTGCCACCCGCTCAATGTATGCCGCACCTTCAACCAGGGCTAAAATCTCGCTCATCTTTATGGGATGCCCTTCCAGAATAGTATCGCGTCCGTACGGCGTAGTGGTAGTCGTCTGGCCAGCAAGAGTGGTCGGGGCCATCTGCCCACCGGTCATTCCATAGACGGCATTGTTTATAAAAATGGATGTTATATTTTCTCCTCTATTGGCAGCATGTATAGTCTCGGCAGTCCCGATACCAGCAAGGTCACCATCACCCTGGTAAGTAAAGACCACGGCTTCCGGGAAAGCACGTTTGATGCCGGTGGCCACGGCGGCACCCCTCCCATGTGCCGATTCCACCATATCAACATCGAAATAGTAATAAGCAAAGACGGAGCAGCCCGGAGGTGGGATACCGATGGCCTTATCTTGAAGATTCATCTCATCAATGACTTCACAGATAAGCCTGTGGACAATAGAATGCCCGCACCCCGGGCAATAGTGAAATGTATTTCTCTTCAGAGATTTAGGCCTGGTAAATACTTTCTTCACTTACTCAAACCCTTCTGATAATAAAGACGCGAGATTACCCTAGCTACCTCGCTTGGCGTAGGAATTACCCCTCCCGGTCTCCCATAGAAGAAGACTTCGCCTTTGCCTTCTAGAGCCAGTTGCACATCCTCTATCATCTGCCCCATATTCATCTCGAAAACTAGGAATTGCTTCACTCTCTTCACCAATTCTTTCACGGCTTCATCGGGAAACGGCCAGAGAGTAATCGGCCTCAGCAGTCCGACCTTTAGTCCTTCCGTTCTTACCGTCCTGATGGCCCCCTTAGCAATTCGAGCTGCTATACCAAAAGCAACAACTACTAAATCAGCATCCTCCGCCAAAAATATTTCGTATGCGGTCTCGTCTCTTTTAATTAGTTCGTATCTTCTGAATAAGCTCCAGTTTATCTCTTCCAGCTCGGACGGATTCGAGGTAAAAGTCTTAATGAACTTGCTTGGCCGTCCTTTTGCCCCTCTTAACGCATCACGCCTTACCGGCAATTCCGCCGGGGCCTCATGATTGAATTCTACTGGCTCCATCATCTGGCCCAGAATGCCATCACCGAGGATAATTACGGGAATCTTATATTTATCAGCAAGGTCGAAAGCCTTGCCTGTGAGGTCCGCTAGCTCCTGTACAGATGAAGGCGCTAAAACTATGGTCCTGTAATCTCCGTGACCACCACCACGGGTGGCTTGAAAGTAATCTGACTGCGCGGCCACTATGCTTCCCAATCCCGGCCCACCTCTAGACATGTTGACAATAACTGCTGGAAGCTCGCAGGCTGCTAGATAAGAAATTCCTTCCTGCTTCAAGCTGATACCAGGACTGGAGGAGGAGGTTATTGTCCTGACCCCAACCAGGCTAGCTCCATAAACCATGTTTATGGCGGCAATTTCACTCTCTGCCTGAATAAAAGAGCATCCCTTTCTTCGACTCAGATGGGTAGCCATATATTCCGTCAACTCGTTCTGAGGTGTAATCGGATATCCAAAGTAACTTTGGCATCCTGCCCGGATGGCTGCCTCCCCTATGGCGGCATTTCCTGTCATGAGGACTTTAGCCACGATACACCTCTATTGCTACTTCCGGACAAACCAAAGCACAGATGGCACATCCTGTGCATTCGCCATCATCATTGAAGGTAGCCGGCAGATAGCCACTGGCATTCAACCTGTCAGAGACAGAAATAATACCCTTTGGGCAGAAGGAAACACAGAGTTCACACCCTTTGCACAGCTCACGGGAAATTTCAATAGTTCCTTTCATCTCAGTCCTTATTCTTAGAGTTTAGCTGCAATTTATTGGAAAATCGGATAAACCATAGCAATATTTCGTAATTCGTTACTCCAGATTCCCTATAATTGTATTCACAAATACCCGCCGTGACAAGTTTCTAAACTTGACCATTATCCCAAAAGTTGCTAACGCAACGCAAAGAGGAAATCTACAGATGAAGTGACTACGCTATTCAACTGGGCAATTATATCCTATGTAAAGCAACAGTGTTTACCTCGAAAAAGCAGCAGAAAAATAAACGGGCTCCGGCATAGACCAGAGCCCGATTTTGGGCTGGTGGAGGCGGGGGAGGGTTGAACTCCCCGTCCAGAAGAAGGTTGCCAGAATCTGCTACAAGTTTAGCCAGTTTTTTTATCTCACCTAACCAGCCTCCGCTGGCAAAGCATAGCTAAGCCAGTCGATAATACTTAGCCAACCTCCATCGACGTCAAGATTGGAGCACCCCGACTTTTCGTCACCCAATCCCGACCCATCAGGGTGAGGTCAGGTTGGATGTGCAGCCTTAATTAGGCTGCAATTGGAACTGCTTCGGCAGTTGTCTTTTGCCACCTGTTTTACGAGGTAGATGGCACCTCGACCTGCTATTCTGTAGGCCTTCTGCTGTCGAAGCCTCACGCCCCCGTAACTAAATTTTTAATGTGCTCTTTAGCCCCTTCTCCTCAACGCCCGCCCTATTTCCCTCTCCGTCTCCCTACGAGCCATCGCCTCACGCTTATCATGAAGCCTCTTACCTCGAGCCACACCCAACTCTATCTTAGCAATCCCTCTTTTAATATATAACTTCAAAGGCACCAAAGTCAAACCCTTCTGCGTTACCATCCCTGCTAGTTCATCAATCTGGCGGCGGTGCAATAAAAGCTTACGCGGTCGATTTGGCTCATGGTTATAGAAACTGCCAGCCTGATATGCGGCAATATGTGAATTGAACAGCCACAATTCACCGCCTTCAGGTCTGGCATAGGCATCGCGAATATTCACTCGACCAGCACGGATAGATTTTACCTCAGTGCCGGTGAGGACAATGCCGACTTCCAGACTCTCCAGAATATGATAATCATGATAGGCCTTGCGATTTACTGTTATCGTCTTTGAGTTCGCCATCTGTGGTAAAATTTTATCACTAACGCCACAAATAAGATAGAAACAACAAGTTGCTAATCAATCCCGTCTGTCATTCTTAGCGTAGCGAAGAACCTAGAGACCTTTCGCTACCGCTCAGGGTGACAATTAAGCAATCGGCTAGGAAGGAGTTAGTTATGTCAAGTAATCTGGACAAATACTGGCTACTCATCGTCGCTTTTCTACTTATCAGTCTCATCACAGGAAGCACAATGCTGGTAGTCAAACAAAGCAGCCATAAGCCAGTCGAGATTTCTCTATCCTCAACCATTCCCTCCCAGTACAAAGGAGATATTTATATCGGCGGGGCAGTGGCTAACCCCGGTTTCTATCCCTTAAGAGAAGGCGATACCGTAGAGGCCCTTATTCAGACTGCTGGAACTACGTCTGACGCTGACTTGAGTCAAATCAAGATTTACGTGCCTAAGACCAAGGAAAGCCAGCAACCGCAGAAGATAAGCTTGAACCGGGCTGAGATCTGGCTACTAAATGCACTACCTGGAATCGGACCAGACAGAGCTCAGGCAATTGTTGACTATCGTAACCAGCACGGGCCTTTCAAGAGAATCGAGGACTTGCTAAAAGTAGCTGGCATCGGCAGCACCACATTAGACAGGATAAGAGAATTAGTAACTGTAGAGGATTAAAATCCAGTGACTCTTATTTACTTCAGCGCCGCCTGGATAGCAGGTATTTACTTAGGCTCAAAAATCGCCCTACCAATAAGCATTATCTGTCTAGGATTGCTTCCTCTGTGCCTCATTCCCTTTTTGAGGCCGTACAAAAAACACTTGCTTTTAGCTGCGTTTTGCCTGTTAGCTTTGTTTGGCGGCAGCATTCGCTTTCAGTCAAGCTTACCCGTAGTCAATGAGCAGCACCTTCAATTCTACAACGACAAGGGAGTATCTGAAATTGAGGGAATAGTATGCACTGAGCCCGAAGCCAGAAACACAACTGCCATTTTCCAGCTTTCAGCCAATAAACTACAAATAGATGGCGGAAAAAAGGAAATCTCTGGAAAAGCACTCATACGCGTGCCCAGATATCAGGAATATCATTATGGAGACACACTGAAACTAACCGGCAAGTTGGAAACACCACCCCAATTCGATGATTTCGACTACAAAGACTACCTAGCGCGGCAAGGCGTTTATTCGGTTGTAAATTACCCCGAAATAGAAATACTCGATACAGGCAAAGGTTTCAAGCCGTTAGCCTGGATTTACTCATTAAGAAACCGCCTCTCCCAAAGCCTGTCTCTTGCTCTGCCTGAACCACGGGCTTCGCTAGCTCAAGGTATGTTACTCGGATTAAGAAGCAATATACCATATTCTCTACAAGAAGCTTTTTCCAGGACTGGAACTGCCCATCTGTTGGCTATCTCAGGCCTGCATCTCAGTATTATAATTGGCATTTCCCTCAGCATCGGAATCTGGCTTTTCGGAAGACGCTACTACATCTATATCTGGCTGGCTTTTCTAGCCATATGGCTATATGCTCTGGTTACGAGCATGCGTCCGCCCGTAGTCCGCGGTGCAATAATGGGAAGCATGTTCCTCCTAGCCGAATTCTTGGGCAGACAGCGTACCGCGTCAACGGCACTTGCCTTCGCGGCAGCGATGATGGTAGGAATTGAGCTTCAGGTTTTATGGGATGCCAGCTTCCAGTTAAGCTTCCTGGCTATGGCAGGGCTCATTTTCTTCTCTCCCTATCTCCAAGCCTGGGGCAGAAAAGGAGTAACCGCTGCTGTAGGAAAGGAAGGGGCTCTGACATCCTTGTCTAATATCGTTATTGATAGTTTTGCCGTCACCCTGTCTGCTATACTAGCTACCTGGCCTGTCATCGCCTACTACTTTGGCACCATTTCCTTCGTCGGACTCCCGGCTACTTTCTTTGCTTTGCTGGCCCTGCCAGGAATTATTATCACTACAGCACTAGTTGGTACAGCCGGCCTTTTTGCACCGTTACTAGCGCAAATTCTAGGTTGGATAGCCTGGCTTTTCCTCAGCTACTTTATTTTCGTAGTGCAAGCCTTCGATGCTTTGCCCTTCTCATCTGCCAAACTCGGCAGCATCCACATCTGGCAAATATGGCTCTACTATGCCTTATTGGCCACAGTTATAACAGCTATAAACTACCGAATTCAATTAGCCGACTTTCTTTCCCGTGCAATTTCCAAAATCAGCCATTCAGTTAGCAAAAGCGTAGAGTACACCACCAAGCTCCCCAAGAAATGGGTTATCTCACCGCTTCTAGTCACAACTATCCTCGTTTGGGTAGCTGTCTTGAACATGCCTGATGACAAGCTACATGTGAGCATACTCGATGTCGGGCAAGGAGATGCCATCCTGGTTCAAACACCAAGCCACCAACACATCCTCATAGATGGTGGGCCAAGCCCACAATCGATAAGCCTGGAGTTGGGCAAGAGATTGCCATTCTGGGATAGAACTATCGACTTGGTAGTCCTAACTCAACCTCAAGCTGACCATCTCACCGGCCTAATAGAAGTGCTCCAGAAATACAAAGTGTCACATATAATCGAGCCAGAGATAACCTATAGTTCAAGTACTTATCAACACTGGCGCGACCTAGTTGAGGATAAAGAAATTGAGCATAAAATAGCTCACGCCGGGCAAAAGACCGAACTTGGAGACGGGATAAAGCTGGAGGTGCTCCATCCTCCATCGCCTTTGCTTCAGGACACTTCAGACGATATAGACAACAACGGCCTGGTGCTGCGCCTGAGCTGGAACAAGGTAAGCTTCTTGCTCACCGCTGACATCGGCCAAGAGGCTGAATGGTACCTCATTGCCCAGCGAGCCAACCTTAAGAGCACAGTATTAAAAGTTGCCCACCATGGCAGCCAGACTTCTACTTCCAAAGAATTTCTGGCTGTGGCTAACCCTGAAGTAGCAGTTATCTCAGTTGGAACTGCAAACAGATTTGGCCTCCCTAGCACCAAAATAATAAACCGGCTAGCCGAACTGTTGGGAGACAGAGTCTATCTAACTTCAACTCACGGGACTATAGAGTTTATAACTGATGGCGAGAGGTTATGGGTAAAATGTGGCAGGTAGTAACCATGAAACCAGCCGTCTCACCTAAAACCCCTTGCTAACAACTGTAAGGAGCCTCGGAGCATCTCATTACTGGCCGTTCATGGGAACGAAACCTTCTTCTAAGGCATCAAACAATAGTCATAAACCAAGATGAGAATTTAGTCCTATCACTCAGCATCAAATACGAAAAATCCAGCAGAGGTATTGACATCAAAAAGGTGACTTGATAATGTGTTAGAAAATCTATACTAGATTTAACCTTTAAACAATTTGATGAACTTTGGAAAGACAAACTCGCTAATAGACAAAGGGGCAAACTAATTTCATGAAAAACGCAGCTAGCCCACAAAGAGAGCAGACAGTTGAAGGTTTTCATTTGGCGCTAGGGCCGACTGACATTGATGTCATCGCTCACAAAGTAGCTGACCAAATATTGCCGATAGTTCATAGCCGAGACCAATCTTTAACTTTGAACGTGACACCACACCTCCCTGAAATCACTGCTGACCCTATAAGGATAGAACAGATTCTGCTACATCTCCTGTCCAATGCCGTAAAGTTCACTCCAGATGGTGGCAGCATATCTTTATCAGCAAGCAGCAAGGGCAGTTTCATAGTCATCGAGATTCGAGATAGTGGCCCGAGCATACTATCGGAGGAGCAACACCAAGTCTTCCAGCCTTGTTACCGGCTGAAGAATGAGAATGAAAAGGACGCCCCAGGATTAGGCTTAGGTCTAGCTTTATGTAAGCATCTGGTAGAGCTTCATGGCGGTACGATGTGGATGAAATGCGAACAAGGCAATA
>VGNY01000074.1 GCA_016865895.1 Chloroflexota bacterium
TTGCCCGCCAGAACTTCATATTGTATACCTGTATATACGGCAAGCCTCTTTAACTTGCTTGGACTGTAGACTTCAGATGGCCATTTGCCGTGCTTAATATTATTGGCGATGTTCCCTTTGACACACGTACTATTTTATGCTATTATAAGAGTATAAGGAGTGTGTGTCATGAAAAAGTATACCACAAATGACTTTGATCGGGATTTCCCAGATAACGACTCTTGCCTAGAATGGCTCAAAAATCAGAAATATCCGAAAGGGATATTTTGTCAGAAATGCCAACGAGTGACTAACCATTACCGAATACATGGAAGGCCATGTTACTCATGCGAATTTTGTGGTACTCATGTCTATCCTATGGCAGGTACAATCTTTGAGGACACAAAATTTAGTCATCTTAGGTTATGGTTCAAGGCAATAGCCTATATGGCAGTTACTAGATGTGGAATTTCATCAAGACAACTTAGCCGTGACCTCGGCGTTACCGTAAAGACAGGATGGCGAATGTGGACAGAAATTAGAAAAGCACTTGCCGAAGGCAATGCTATTAAGTTCTTAGGTCATGTTGAAGTTGACGAGACATATATAGGTGGTAAGGCTCGTGGCAAGCGCGGGCGTGGCTCAGAAAACAAAACAGTAGTATTGGGGATTGTAGAACGCAAGGGCAGAGCAAGGGGCATTGTAGTTCCTGATATTAAAGCTAAAACTCTAATTCCAGCTATCGAAGCTAATGTCTTAAAGGATGCAATAGTCTACACTGATGACCTTCATAGCTATGATAAACTTTCTAATAGGGGATTTAATCATAAGGTTGTTGAGCACTCTCAAAATGTTTATGTCGTTGCCGGAGATATCCACACAAATTGCGTTGAGGGTTTTTGGAGTCAACTAAAGAGAAGTATTGACGGTACATATCATCATGTCACAGCACATCACCTTCAAGGATATGTGGATGAGTATAGCTTCAGATATAACCACAGGAAAGATGAGCAACCAATGTTTGAAACTATGCTTGAGAAGGTGGCTCGTTATTCTTCTTAGCCACACCCTTTTTAGTTAGAGCTACAATTCGTAATGCTTCAAATACTTCAGATTTTGTAGCTCCTGGTTGGCAATCCTCTAACTTTCGAGGTGACTTATTCATTTTTTGTTCTTTTGTGTAAGCCATTTTTTCTCTATTGCAAGTAAACACTTGACAGCCACACTTATGCCATATGGTATAATACGCATATGGGGAGTCTCGCAAACGCCCATATGCGTATTATTTTGCGCCAGAGCGTATTGCCTGTCGGTACAGGACTAGGTCTTAAAAACCTTAGAACGTGCGCCACACGCTGCGGTTCAACTCCGCTACGCTCTGCTCGTCTTATGGTATAAGAATAACACATATAAATAGGTGAAAGTCAATAGGAATGACTATCGATAATACAAATGAAAGTAAATTATAAGAGGTGAAACATGAGTCAGCAATGGATAAAAGAAACAATGGAACTTCTAGATGATGCAGAGAGCCGAAGGGTTATTATCCAAAAGAAAATACAGCAACTAGAAATGGAATTGGTAGATTTGAACGAGGATATTGAATCTTGGCATAAACTCGTTGCAGCTTACCAAGAGAAGCATAATATCTCTCCAAGCATTCCTATAGATGTCAAGGTGACCGGTATTGTCAATATGAGTTATCCAGAAATATTGACAGCTCTAGCCCAAAAACAAGGTTATTTGAAAGTCACTGATGTTGTAGATTACTTGTTTGATTTGAAAATGGGCAAGGACAAACAAGCAATCAGAAACAACATATATGCTGCATTGAATCGCATGACTAAACGCTTTATTAGAATTGCACCGGGACAATACCGATATATCAATCATGTACAGGAAAGGGGTGATACTAAACCGAGTGGTGTCCGTAGTGTTGTCAAGGAACTAAAGGATAAAAATCCACTAATGACTAAGAAAGAGGTTTTGAACCACCTACGTCGCACTGGTTTTGATTTCAAGGGTAAAAACCCTAAGAGAGCTGTCAATATGGCATGGGCGACTCTTGGATATTCAAAGGAAGGCAAACAACAAAGTTTTCTTAGTGAGACTTGATAAGTAAGTGCTTAGCAGAGCCTAATTCGTTAGGCTAGTTATATGCGAGAAAGGAGGTGAAAAACGAAATGCCAGAATTAACACCAGAGGAAAGGGAGGAAATAATTCGTCGTCGTGGATGTCGGTCTGACAAAGATGGTGAAGTACATCGTATTAGCAATTTGGAAATCCATCATAAAGACCGCAATCCCAAAAACAATGACCCCCATAACCTGCGTGTTCTAACAAAGGAAGAACATGATGACCTACATAGGCGAGCCGGTTACTAATTCCTGAATAGATATGACCGAGCCACTAGGTATTAACAGGATATCCCGATACTCCCCATTATCGGTAATCTCATGAGCAATCTTAGTGGCTTCGTCATTTTTATCTACAAGATACCCCAAGCTTTCAAAAATATCCATCTTCCGTGACAAAGCCTCATCTAATTTGTGCATACCAGGATAGATTCTTGCATCCATCCATTTGACAAGCACTTTTTTATTTTCCATAATTCACCTATATTTTAATCTTATGCTAGTCCATTTACTTGTGTCAAGGGGAACATCGCCATATTATTGCAATCGGAGCATAAAAGCGTGGGACCAGTCGAGATTTGCCAGAAAAGTTTTGCTGGTAAGGTGTGGTCTATGTTACCCTCTTCAGGATAAGCAAGTTGTCTCCCGCAACGAAAGCATTTGTGTTCAAACTTATCGTATATCGCCTTGGCATCGATTTTGGCCGGTTCTCTTGCAAGGAATCCGTATAGGCGCCGTTTCTCAGAAGCCTCTCGGTGCTGGTCAATTATTCGGGTCTGGTTCTTTATACTATTATATAGTGTTTTGCAGAGTCTACACTCACCTTGCCTTCCTGATTGTCTCGCACTGTGCTTGTCGAAGAATTCGAGAGGTTTTAATGTGCCGCAAATGATGCAATATTTGTATTCTTGCGCCTCATTGATATAGTCATCGTGGAGGATAGTGAACTGTCCCTCTTCAATAATGGAGTTATCTTGGATGTTGACTGACTGATAGTCGTAAAAAATGGATTCGCCTTGGGAATGTAAAACAAAACCACAGGTTGGGCAGACTATGTTGAATTCTTTGTCGATTTGTTCTTTTCTAACAAAGATGAATTTCCGGCACTCGCTGTTTAAGCAATTGAAACCCTTGAATACAACGTCTCCCATTCCTTTGACATGTTCAGGGCGAAGTTGATTTCTTTTGATGACATTAGTATAAGGTTTACGTCGCACCATTTTAGTTGCCCTTCATCTCAAGATTCCCTCCCAACCCTTGCGAGTACAATAAAAAGAGTAGTTATGATTACTCTACCACAATAATCCGCTTTTGTCAGTAGTTGTTTTGAACAAAGCAGCGTTTTGGTAATTTGTGCTTTTGATTTCGAATTTGTCCGTAGACTGGAAGTTCGAAATTAAAGTCTGCCTGAAACAAGGTTGCCCCAAACTGCCACATATCTCCATTTTCAGATTCGGCTGTTTAGTGATAGACTAATACTGCGTAAGGAGCAACACAATTGGATCAAACCAGCCTTGAGCTATTGGAATTTCCCAAGGTGAGGGAAATTCTGGCGAGCTTTACCTCTTTTTCGGCGAGTCGGGAGCTTGCCCTAAATTTAACGCCATCGGCGGAGCCACAGCTTGTTTCTCTCTTGTTGAGGCAATCAGCCGAAGCTCGCCGACTTTTGGCTTTAAATCCCGGGTTCTCCATCAGCAGCATCGTTGATGTCCGTGCCGAGGTGGAAATGGCAAGTCGGGGCAAGATTCTGGCCCCTTCGATTTTGGTAGATATTAAGGACAGCCTGCAAGCTGCTCGCTCTCTCCATGCTGCTATCAGTAAGATAAAAGACAAACTCCCCTCCTTATGGGATATCGCCAATGGCATTAAGGACTTGTCTTACCTGGAAGTTGAAATAGGAAGATGCCTGACACCGACAGGCGAGATACTGGACTCAGCCTCCGATAAGCTATTGAGCTTAAGGCAGCAGCTTAAAAGGACGCGTGAGGAGCTTTTAGTCCGCCTGGACTCCATAGTCAAATCACGCCACAGTCAGAAATTCCTCCAGGAGTTCCTGGTTACAACTCGCCATGACCGGTATGTTATCCCGGTCAAGGCAGAGATGAGGAAAGAAATCAAAGGCATAGTACATGACATCTCCAATACCGGTGCCACAGTGTTTGTCGAGCCGTGGACAACCGTAGAAATGGGGAACCAGTTGCGAGAGCTTACGCTGGGCGAAGAGCAGGAGGTGGAGAGGATTATCAGGAATTTGAGTGCCCAGGTTGGTGTCCATTCTGCCGAAATCTCCAGGAACGTGGCTGTGGTAGCTGAAATAGAGTTAGCCCTGGCCAAGGCGAGATATGCTGGGAAGGTTAATGCCACCGAGCCCATTATTGCCGCTCCCGGCGAAGACAGCCCGGATGCCAAAAATAAAATGAACAGGCTCTGCCTGATTAGTGCTCGTCACCCTCTACTTTGGGAAAAAGCAGTGCCTCTGTCTGTAGAAATAGGCAGCGACTTCTCTATCCTTGTCATCAGTGGACCCAATGCCGGGGGCAAGACTGTAGCTCTGAAGACCATCGGGCTGTTAACCTTGATGGCCCAGGCTGGTATGCCTATACCGGCAGCGGCTGAAAGTTGCATTCCTGTCTTCGATGGCGTTTTTGCTGATATTGGCGATGAGCAGAGCATCGAGCAGATGCTGTCTACCTTTAGCTGGCATATGGGCAATATCGTCCGCATAATTCGTGATTCCACCGGAAACAGCCTGGTGCTGCTGGATGAGCTGGGGACGAGCACTGACCCGGTTGAAGGTGTTGCCTTAGCCCAGTCCGTCCTGCTTAATTTTCTGTCGAAAGGGAACCTGGTGGTGGCTACCACTCACTATTCCGGGCTTAAAGTTTTTGCTCACCAGACCCCGGGGCTGAAAAACGCTTCGCTCGATTTTGACCCGCTTACCTTGAAACCCACTTATCACCTCACTCTGGGTGTGCCCGGGGGGAGCAATGCCCTGTCTATAGCCTCGCAGCTAGGCATGGAGCCGGAGATTATCGCTACCGCCAAAAAATTTATGCCTGAGGGCCACTTGGAGATGGAAAGTTTGCTTTCAGAGCTGGGGGATGAAAAGAGAAGGGTTGAAGAGCTACGCCATAGTCTGGAAAGAGATAGAAACAAAATCGAGGGGTTGAGACAGGAGCTTGAGAGCGAGCTTCAGAAGCTTAAAGTGGAAGAGCGAAATATGCTGCGGCAAATCAAGGATAACCTCTTGAGGGAAGCCGCCTCGCTGGAAAAAGACATCCGTCAGGCCGCCAAGGAGATTCAGAAGGCGAAAACAAAAACAAATATCGAGCGGGCAAAAAAGGTACTGACTGGAGTGCACCAAAACCTGGAAAGCCAAGCCTGGCGAACTCCGCAAGGTCGCTCTGTTGCGGAGGAGACATCCACCATTGCTGTAGGTGACCGGGTAAGACTTGTCGAGACTGGGCTGGAGGGAACAGTCCTTTCAGTTCTGGAAAACGGGCGTGAACTTGAGATACAGGCGAGGGACATCAAGCTGAAGATGAGGTCGGAAGGCGTGGAAAAGGTTTCACCATTGCCGACTGCGGCAGCACTTCCGTCGTTGGTGGTGAAAATAAGCCGTGAAAACAAGCGAAGCTCACTCGAGCTTGACCTCCGGGGCAGGCGAGCTGATGAAATAGAGCCGAAGCTCGACCTCTATCTTAACGATGCTTTTGTTTCAGGTCTGAGCCAGGTGCGTATCATACACGGTTTTGGCACTGGCACCGTGCGGCAGATAGTGCACGATTTCCTCAGGGGGCATCCGCTGGTAAAGTCTTTTAGGCCTGCAGGCAAAGAAGAGGGTGGTGGTGGGGTAACCATAGTGAAACTGCAAGGCTCCAGTCGCTATGGCGGTGATTAGCCAAGCGATAACTGGCGAGGCTGAAGCCTCGCACTACATATCAAGTTTTTGCCAACCACCAATGTAGTGCGACCCTTCAGGGTCGCCATGGGATGGTGGTTTTGGGGCGAGGCTATCCCCCGATAAATCCCGATAAGTCGGGATAAATCGGGGGACGCACTACATAGGTAAATAATTTGTGAAATGCTTGGCGGAATAACGCAGTTGTTTAATCTAGCTGAAAAGGCGGATAGCGGTCGGTGGTCAGCAGAAATGCATATATGACTACTCTCAATGCCCACCGAAGCACATTGACTACGAAATCAAACAGTGACTTCGGGTAACGGCCAGTGAACAGGATAGCAAACCAGGCGATTATTACAACTACCCACATGGCGATGTAGAGGAAGGTGAGGACGATGTAGTGCGGGATGGCCATAATCCATTTCACCAGAGGCAGCCAGCGATTTAACTCCTCCTTAGCATCAGGGTATGGGATGTCGATATGGATTGCCTGCTCCTCGTCAGTTGAGGGGTATTCATCTCTGAGTAACAAGAGATAGGCAGAAACTCGGGTGCTGAATTTGGTTAAGGCCAGGTTCCAGTCAAACCACCAGCGGGGATATTTCTGCCGGAACAGTAGCATTAACAGCGTTGGCAGAATGACAAGTCCACCGAAGGCCAACACATAGTTAACGCCAACTCCTTTCCAGGTGAATGTAGCACCGATAACCAAACCTAAGACGATAAGGATTGGGATGGCCACAAAAATCCGGAAGAAAGTAGTTACTAGTAGTCTCATTATAGAATAGATGAATTACTGTTCACCAGTGTAGCCATTTAATTATAAGACTATTAGTAACCTGTTTAATTTCCTGTCCGGATAATCAATAGAAAGGCTTATGGGGTAGGCGGTTGAAGCTTTCGCCATAGTAAAACCTCCTTCCTCCTTATCCGTTTTTAAAGTTGAGCACAAGGATTGGCTTATGCTTTAAGGAGTTTGCTCTGTGCTCTCCTTTGTCCAGTCCTGCATAAGTTTCTTTATTTGCTCGGCGAGCTTGGGACTTGACCGAAGCCTGCCAATAAATATGGGGCAGCCCTCAAGGAGGGAGCTTTCGGCGGCGGCTGCCAGGCTAGATAACAATTGCTGCATACCATACTGTCCTGCTCCTGGAGCGGTAGCTCCGGGTATGGAGGACTCTAACTGTTTTCTTAAGTCATCTTCGGTCAGCCGCATAGGCAGAACACATTGCTTATACCACGGGCAAGCCTTGCATTGAACTAATGCCTGGGCCTCATCCAGAATGTCGCTCATAACAATCTTAATCCTGCTTAAATCCGTTCGATATTAGTCTTACTTCCATACTAATTCGTTGGTATTATCATTGAAATACCAGGAACGGTCATAAGCTGAGTCTACTGGGCAGGTCTTTGTTATGCTCCAGACACCATCACCCAGATACTCAGTAGTGTAAATCGAGGCAGCCTCCTCGTACCGAGGAGCAGCGGGCTTTCAGCCACAGGGCTCCTCTGTACCTACTTGTACACGGCAATCGGAGCTAAAGCTCTTGGCTATAGTTATGACCTCGTCAGCCGTGTGACGAGGCACATCATTTAGAAAAGCACAGCCCGCGTATAAAGAAAGCAGAAGAGCAGCGACGAGTAATTGGCATAAATATTTCATCATGACCTCATGCTTGTTTTGCGATTGGATAGCCATCCTCCACCGATTATACAACTTACGGCGGTAAAAATGTAGGGCATAAGACGCGGCTGCAATCACTCTTCGGCTGTCAGAGTTGTGAATGTATTGTCGCCTGATACCGCTTCGTTACCAGCTTTATCCTTTGACTTGACCCTATAATGGTAAGTGGTTCCCTGCTGCAATGGGCTCGAGGTTCCACCTAAAGTTACGGAATGGTCAACGACTCCAAGCGATTGCCCTGTAGAAGGGTCATTTTGGGGTTGTGCTGGTGCCGCTGAGCCATAAGTTGTGTTCAGGCCATACTCAACCTGGCTGCTAGCTGGCTCGTTCGTTTTCCATGTGATGATAGCACTCGCTATGTGTGGAGTGGCCTTGACTGTCGAGATTGTTGGTGGTGTGGTGTCTGTGGCAGGAGTGGTGCCGCCGGCTGATGCAAGGAAGCCTTTTACCTCATCACCGAATTGCCAGTATACAAGACCACCAAGACCAATCAGGAGAACAACTAACAAAATCACTAGAAACGGTCTAGCTGATGATGGTTGAGCTCTTGGTGCCGGTGGTGCCCATGCCGGTTGCTGCCCCCATCCCGGCTGTTGCTGTGGCATTCCGCCTGGCTGTTGTCCCCATCCCGGTTGCTGTTGCCCCCATCCCGGCTGTTGCTGTGGCATTCCACCTGGCTGTTGTCCCCATCCCGGTTGTGGCTGTGGTCCTCCGCCCAGTGAAGCACCACAATTGGGGCAAAACCTGGTTCCAGGGCTAACCGTGATTCGGCACTGAGGGCAAGCGAGACTCATCTGGGCACCGCAAACTCCACAAAATCGCTGCCCCGGTGCAACCGGCGAACCACAATTAGGACATCTTTGTTGCATGCTATCGATTCTCCTACTATTCTTCTGTTGCTGCTTGAATCCTAAGTCGCCTATTTATTTCCACTGTAGCGCTATATATTATAGTGATTATACATCCAATGGTTCAAGGAAAGCAATATTCAATAAATCGCAATGATAATTTCGCAATAGGACTTTAGTCCCTTCTTGCACCTCCATTAGACGGATGGTATCTGGCTATGATTATATATCCAGCCAAGGCAGAATTAAAATACCCCCTACTCTCCTACAACCTTAATTTGAGATGGTTCCCTCAAAATTATCTCTGGGACGCCTGAACCTTTAGGATATTCCTGGATTAAGCCGGTGGCATGAACACGCTTATTCAAGAAGTAAGTTTCGGGGTTGGGTGGAAATTCTCTTATAAACTTGTCCCTATCATAACCCCAGATTACACACTTAAAATAACCTTCATAAGGCTTGTGAAAATCGAGGAAAGTAGGTTTGCTTTTTGTGTCCGCAGCATAGTGAGTTCCGACTATTATTCCCTCGACCACTTTACGTTGACCGATATAACTTCCTGCTTCTTCCCAGTTTATGATATTCAAGCTGACCTTTATATAGTCAATTTTGGTCTCCACATCGCTGCCCCCTGGGCCCATCACTGCCAGCGAAACAGTATAGTCTCCGGCTGCCGTATAAGTATGGCTAGGCTGTGACATGCTGCTGAATTGCTCATCGCCAAAGTCCCAGTGCCAGCGAGTAGCGTCACCTGTAGATAAATCAGTGAAGGTGACAGCCAAAGGCGCTAGCCCCTGTTCGGGACTGGCGGCAAAGTCTGCTGCCGGAGGTGATACAAAGGCAGGCTCTGGCAGTCGAGTGCAGCCCATCATAAACGAAAGCGATATCAAAGTTAGCAGAAAAAGTTTACGCATTGTCTGAATTTTAACTTTAATATCGCCAAACCTCAACAATTGATAGTGGTCAATTCGAATTAGGGAAAATTTTGAGGAATTAAAGTTCGAGTTTTAATTACAGCCAAAGACGTGATTTCTTGCAGCTTACACAGGTTAATGACTTTAGGTACAGGTGTTGAAAATTTGCTTAAAAAAGTTCATAATCATATTGAAACGAGTTATAGTGGAAGAAACTGTACATAAACTACGTGCACCACGCAATAGGACAATCACTGTCTCTGATAAGGAGAGAGCCTTTTTGTTGTCTAGACTGAAGAAAATACATCATCCAGTAGAGCTTAAAGAAATTGAGAATAGCACAATTAATCAAGATATCTATGAGATACTAGATTATTTGCCAGAGGCATTTGTCGACCTTCTTTTCGTAGACCCACCCTATAATTTAACGAAGTCATTTAATGGGCGAGTCTTCAAACAAATATCTACAGCCAGATATGCTGAGTGGATTGATTCGTGGCTCAGGGGATTAGTTAGGATATTAAAACCTACTGCTGCCGTATATATTTGCGGTGATTGGTTATCATCAGCTGCAATTCACCAAGTTGCTGAAAAATACTTTCACATACGTAATCGAATCACATGGGAGCGTGAGAAAGGACGAGGAGCAAATAGCAATTGGAAAAATTGCTCCGAAGATATTTTCTATTGTACTGTTTCAGATCACTATACTTTCAATGTAGAAGCAGTCAAGCTTAAACGCCGTGTAATTGCTCCATATACTTTTCCGAATGGCGAACCTAAAGATTGGCAACGCACCGAAATAGGAGGCTTCCGCTCAACCTACCCATCTAATCTCTGGAACGATATTACAATCCCTTACTGGTCTATGCCTGAAAACACTGACCACCCAACACAAAAACCAGAGAAGTTGCTTGCAAAGATTATTCTCGCTAGTTCGAATGAGGGCGACATGGTTTTTGACCCATTCTTAGGTTCTGGCACAACCTCAGTTGTGGCTAAAAAATTGAGGCGAAGATATGTGGGCGTTGAAATCGACGAGGCATATTGTTGTATTGCGGAAAAACGTCTCACTATGGCAGACCATAGTGCGCATATTCAAGGGTACGAAGATGGTGTATTCTGGGAAAGAAATACGCTAGTGTACCAAAAAGTATACCGAAGGAGTGTTCAGCAACCCAGATTACTAAAGTAAATCAATGGTTAAGAAAAGCCAACTTTTTTATACAAACGCCTATAAAGATATCGAGTCTAAAATTGTGGTGACACTGAATGCCCACGAAGATTTCTTGACAGTTAGTACGGCAAGGAGCACTCGTGCTGCTGGAGATGCAATTCAGGATATCTTGGGCGAGGAATTTGAAAACATACTAGGCAAGTGGTGTGCAAAGTATTCGGTCGACTTCGCTCGAAGAGCAATGGCTGATTTAGCCTTCAAAGATAGAGATGGTCTCTATTATGTTGTGGACGTCTCGACGCATAGGACAGATACCTATTTCAATATGCCTAATCTTGTTTCCGTAGAACGTTTGGCTCGGTTCTACGAGGATGATAATAATTATTTTGTTGTATTGAGCATTGCATACCAAGTATCAGGTACTAAGGTGATCGTAAGCAGTGCACACTTTGCTCCAATAGAGTTTTACATGTGGGATTGTCTCACCATCGGTGCATTAGGATGGGGGCAGATTCAAATTGCAAATTCAAATTATATCAATGTCAGAAAATACTCAAGAAAAAAGTGGATGCTTGAATTCTGCGATGTAATGCTTGGATTTTACCCAAAGGAAGTAATAAAGATCAATGAGAGGCTAGAGCGATTTAGGAGAATCCGTAAATTCTGGGAATCGAAACCGAACAAATAATACTCTCATTCCTGCTTGGTTTTCCTTTCAGCCAATCCCCACACATTGTTTCCATGTTGTACAAACCGTGCCTTCTCCCCACGCTTTTGTCTTCGGACATTTTCCAGATATAGACTCGCCGACATTGTACCCTTCGGTGTTTTGCCTTTAGTTTTTAGCAATCCCTCTTGCATAGCTCTTTCCAATATTTCCGTTACATGTAATGGGCAATTGACAGACTTCAAAACCTGATATGCGGCTCTAGTGAATGACATCCCAGTTAATATTATACTAGGAATCATGATAATTTTTAAATATCCGATGGCTGTCTTTTGTTCTTTGTGGCAACATTATGTTCAAATTGACCCACTAACCAACAATTTGTTAAGTAGATACGGATTTGCTATACTTTTTTCTTAATTCGGTCATTGGTGTTGGCTGTTATTCTTATAAGAAAGCTGGATTAGTCCGAAATAACGATTTTCAATGGTGTCTGACATGAAATTATGGAGAAAGCCTTTTGATATGGCCGAAAAAGCCCCCAGACCAGTTAAGGTGCATATCGACACAGAACGATGTAAAGGCTGTGGCTACTGTGCAGAATTTTGCCCCCGTGGGGTTTTGAAGATGAGTG
>VGNY01000075.1 GCA_016865895.1 Chloroflexota bacterium
AGAAAATGCCAGGATGGCGAAAGAGGACTGGCTTAAAGTTGTGGTAAACTAACAAAGGCGAGGATAAAAAGCCTGGGGTAGGTGAGCTAGTTATCTAAAGAAAAGCCTGAATAAAGGATACACTATCCAAAAACTTGACAAGTTGGAAAAAGATGGTAAAATTTATAGTTAAGTGAATATAGCAAAGGCTGAGAGCAGGACTAGTAAGTCTTTAAGCGAGGCTACAGAGAGTCAGAATGGTGAAAGCTGACGCTGGCGCAAAGACTGAATGGACCTGGGAGCCGCAAACCGAAAGGTTATATCATCTGAGTAGGCTTTGACGCAGAGGGTAGCGTTATCATAACCCAGGGTATCGCTCTAGCAAGCTAGGGCCGTACCTGAATGAGATGGTCGCCAAGACCAAGAAGGGTGGCACCGCGAAGGTTTAGCCTCTCGCCCCTTAGGCGAGAGGCTTTTCGTTTTTAGAAAATTATGAACGGGAGGTTATGAAATGGTAAAAATATCACAAATGTGGCCCCTCGGGGGCCAAGTACACTTTTAGCTTTATGCCAAGGTCTTTAATCTCAAAAAACTTTAAAAGGAGGAAAAATGAAAGAAACCAAAATCATCCTGACCGAAAAGGAAATGCCCACATCATGGTACAACATCTTGCCTGACTTGCCCAAGCCGCTACCACCACTACTGCACCCCGGCACCAAGGAGCCCACAATCCTGCCTCCCCCGTTATTCCCCGCAGACATGAGAGAGCAGGAGTTCAGCAAAGAACGCCACATTGAAATCCCCGATGAGGTGCTGGAAATTTACAAGATGTGGCGGCCAACCCCCTTAATCCGAGCTTACCGCCTGGAGAAGGCGCTGGATACACCAGCTAAAATCTTCTATAAATACGAAGGGGTGAGCCCGGCTGGCAGCCATAAGCTTAACACCGCCGTGGCTCAAGCCTACTATGGCAAGAAAGACGGCATAAAGCGCTTCGCTACTGAGACCGGCGCTGGCCAGTGGGGTAGTGCTCTGTCACTGGGCTGCGCCTTCTTCGGCCTCGAATGCAAGGTGTATATGGTCAAGGTAAGCTACAATCAGAAGCCATACCGCCGCATCTTAATGGAGACATGGGGAGCCAAATGCGTGGCCAGCCCCAGCCAGGATACAGAGATAGGACGCAAAATACTGGCTGAAGACCCGAATTCACCCGGTAGCCTGGGCATCGCCATCAGTGAGGCTATAGAGGATGCCTTTGGCCGTGAAGATACCTACTACTCGATTGGCAGCGTCATCAACTCCGTCTTGCTCCATCAAACTGTAAACGGTCTGGAAGCCAAAAAGGCGATGGAGAAGGCTGACGCTTACCCTGACATCATCGTTGGCTGCATCGGCGGCGGCAGCAACTTTGCCGGCATGTACTTGCCCTTCGTCAAAGACAAAATCGAAGGCAAGCAGCCAAAGCTGCGCATCATAAACGTAGAGCCTGCAGCCTGTCCCAGTGTGACCAAAGGCCCTTATACCTGGGACTACGGAGATGTGGCTGGAATGGCACCTATAGCCAAAATGTACACACTGGGCCATACATTTATACCACCGGGGATTCACGCCGGTGGGCTGCGTTACCACGGCATGGCACCGATAATATGCCACCTTCATAGACTCGGGTTTGTCGAAGCCAAAGCAGTGCCCCAGGTGGCAACCTTCCAGGCTGGCGTGCAGTTTGCCCGGACTGAAGGCATCGTGCCCGCTCCGGAGCCCAATCATGCCATTAGGGTAGTCATAGATGAGGCCTTAGCATGTAAAAAGTCAGGCGAAAGCAAGACCATCCTGCTAGCCCTAAGCGGGCATGGGCACTTTGACCTGGCAGCTTATGATGAATACCTCGCCGGCAAGCTCCAGGACTACGACTATCCCGCAGAGAAAGTAAAGGAGGCCTTGACCCATTTGCCGAAAGTGGAATATGTAGAAGCATAGTTTCAGGAACGATATAGTTCCCACTTGTCATTTTGAGCGGAGCGAAGAATCTTACAGTACAAGCTCTTCGGCTACCGCTCAGGATGGCAGAAAGTACTTCAGTTGTGTCCATTCAAGTGCCGACTGAGACAGGATTGAGGGAGGCTAAAACATCGCAACAGCAAAAAGAGGCTCATAAAATTATCACCATATCCTCATAGCCAATATCAACACTGATTCCCAATTCTCGAGCTACTTCTTCAACTTCCTGCTCAACTTCTCTCTGAAACTGAGGGGGGATATGAATAACAACAACGCGAGGTATGTATCCCTTGATTTGACGAAACTGAATGAGTTCCTCCTTTAGAAGCTGAGCGGAGAGATGCCCGACACTCTTGAGAAAGTCCTCGAGCGCATTGATGCCAGAAACCTCAGTGACAAGCAAATGAGGTGATATGTGCCGCCAGCAACTTCCCAGGCCGGGACCGGTATCCCCGGTATAAAATAAGCTCTTGCCATGTTTAGATGTAACCTGATAGCCGACGGAAGTCACCGCATGCTTTACCGGGACTGGCAACACATCATAGCTATCTATAGTCCACTTCTGGAACGGCTCGATAGCTCTTATCTGTAGAAAAGGTTTCTCCTTCGAGGGCCATTTGGAGAAATCGGCATACATCTTGCCATCAAGAAGGCAAGAGTTCACAACGTCAAGGGTTTGGCTCAAGGCATATACCTCGACCGAATTTGGGAATGTAGCACCATTAACTCCCAGAGTGACCAGATCTCTAGTATGGTCGAAATGGTGGTGAGTCAAAAGAATCGCTCTCACTTCCTGCTGCTCCGACAGCGAAAGGCTTGAGGTAAGCCCACCGGCATCTAAGGCTAAAACGCCGTCAACAAGAACAGATACCATGCGCAATCTTTCCACTTCGGTACTATGAGCACCCAGAATTCGGACCTCCATTTTTGTGCCTCCGGTTCACAAATTTAACCTTAGCCCATACATCTCTTTGCCTGCCTCTTCACCGACTACACATTATGACTTAGGTCTCCTCTGGAATCAAGTTCCTTCAAAAAAGATTGTCTACTAATGTAGTCCATCTCGCTTTGCAGGATAGCCTCGCTATAAAACGCGCCCCTAAAGGGTCGCATTACATTCAAAACGTGGAGTTCACAAACACTCTTCGAATCTGCTCTTTGCCCCTGTTAGCCAGTGTGTGGTAAAATCAAAAATTACAATAAAAGGATAGTTTCGAGGAAAGTTAAAGTGAAACGAAGTGTCATTATCCTATTACTGATGAGCCTGGTGATAAGCATGGCCGGTTGCCCTGTACCGCTGCCTACTACCCCAGGGTCATCACCAGCAGAGACACAGACGCCAACTACACACACACCTAGCCCACCATTAGCTCCGAGTTGGTCACCGCCTTCGATTGAAGACGAGGCTCCGACACTGCCCAGCATTGCCGATGTAGTAGCGAAGGTTTACCCTTCGGTGGTAGCCATAAGCACACGGGTGGAGACGTTAGACATCTTCCTCACACCACGAACACGAGAAGGTGCTGGCTCGGGATGGATTATAGACAAAAACGGTATCATCGTGACCAACTATCATGTGGTTGAGGGAGCCAAAAAGGTGACCATAGAACTGTCTGACGGCAAGTTCTTTGAAGCAGATCCAAAGGATGTATACGGAGACCCTCTGACTGACCTAGCAATCATCAAAATCAATGTCTCTAACTTACCTGTTGCCCCCATCGGTGATTCAACAAAGCTGAGAGTTGGTGACTGGCTAGTGGCAATAGGTAATCCTCTAGGTCAGGGATTGAGAGCCAAGGAGGGAACTGTCAGCGGTCTGAGAGTATCTCTACCTGCGGATGGCCAGACTTTAAGTGACCTCATTGAGACCTCGGCAGCTATCAACCCCGGTAATAGCGGTGGCCCCCTAGTGAACATGAAAGGGGAAGTAATCGGCATCACCAGCGCTAAAATCGCTGCCGTAGGCGTCGAGGGTATGGGCTACGCCATAAGCACCAAAACAGCCATGCCAATCATCGAGCAACTGATCAGGCAAGGATACGTGACCCGCCCGTGGTTGGGGGTGACACTTTATACTGTTGACCAATATGTCGCCACAGTAAACCGCCTGTCTGTGAATAAAGGCGTAGTTGTCGTCTATGTAAAGGCGGGGAGCCCAGCAGACCAAGCTGGCTTACGAAAGCTCGATGTAATTACTCGTTTCAAAGATAAAGAGGTAACTATGGCTGACGAGCTAATAGACGCTATACATAATTCCAAAGTGGGGGAAGAAGTAAAGATAAACTTCGTCAGAGGCACAGAGACAACCACAACTTACGCTCGTTTGATACAAAGCCCGCCACCAGAGAGATAAGAGACTATTCACACTAGCCCTCTTTAAGCTACCCCTTTTATGCCAAGTGAGATTTCGTGACCTGAAATGCGGTGCTTCTCATTATAACTTCCCTGGGGAGGCATCACCAGAACCAGCTCTCGTGATAGTGTTTCCTGCTTAATGTAATCGGCAAACTTAGTCATAACCAGCTTAATTGAATCGCCACCGTCATAATAGGTAACGATATGGTCAGCGATATCCAGACCCGCTGAGCGACGCATAGTCTGCAAACGTCGCACCACTTCACGGGCAATACCCTCAGCTTCAAGTTCCGGTGACAAGTCTGTAGCTACTACCACGCAGTAGTCCCCTTCAGCAGCTAAAGCATAACCCGGTTTATCCCCACCGACCTCCACCCTCTCATTAAATTCTAGTTCCTTAACATTAAGCTCGTCCAATATCTGATGAGACAACTTCTGCAAAGCCCTTTTTTCGCTAGCCGACCTTACTTTGACTAACGCCTTAGCTAAAGGCTGGCGAACCTTTATACCAGCTTTAGCCCGCGCAGCTCGGCCAAGACTACACACCAGCATAGCCAGGCGAGTAGCCTCATTCAACTGCTCATCTATCTGAGCTTTATCAGCAACAGGAAAATCGGCTAGGTGCACACTTTCTGCAGCTCCAGAATCAACCGAGCACACCAGGTTTCGATAAATCTCCTCAGCAACAAACGGAGTAAACGGAGCTAGGAGCTTAGATAAGGTTACCAGACATTGGTATAGCGTGGTATAAGCCGCCAGCTTGTCAGCATCGCTCTGGCTTTTCCAGAAGCGGCGCCGGCTCCGCCTAACATACCAGTTGGAAAGTTCCTCAACAAGAGTTTCGATCTTCCGCCCGGCTGAAGTAGGGTCATAATTATCCAGAGCTTCATCCACATCAGCTATAAGCTGGTTCAGCCGGGAAAGAATCCATTTATCCAAATCAGAAAGTGATGGTGCCGCTGCAGAACTGGGGTCAAAATGGTCTATATTGGCATAGATGACAAAAAAGGAATAGGTATTCCACAAAGTAAGCAGGAAATTGCGCAAGACCTCGGCTACTTCATCAACGGAAAAGCGGCGTACATTGCCAGCAGGGGCAGCCGTAAACAAATACCATCGTAGGGCATCAGCCCCATAGTTATCAAGCACCAACCACGGGTCAACCACATTTCCTCTGGCCTTGCTCATCTTGTCGCCCTCGGCATCCAGGATATGCCCCAGGCAGATAACGTTCTTAAAGCAAGGGCGGTCAAAAAGCAGGGTGGATATAGCGTGCAAGCTATAAAACCAACCGCGTGTTTGGTCAACTGCTTCAGAGATGTAATCAGCAGGAAAATTAAGGCTAAAGAACTCTTGATTTTCAAAAGGATAATGCCACTGGGCGAAGGGCATAGCTCCTGAGTCAAACCAGCAATCAATCACCTCAGGTTGCCGTTCCACTTTCCCACCACATTTGGAACAGGAAAAGGTAATGTCATCCACAAATGGACGGTGCAAGTCCAGTGGCTCAACCAAGCCTTCGAGATTTGGCTTAGCTTTCAGTTCCTCAAGGCTGCCGATACACTCATAGTTACCACATTTGGAGCAATTCCAGATATTCAAAGGCGTTCCCCAATAACGCTCACGGGAAAAAGCCCAGTCAACATTGTTCTCTAACCAATTACCAAACCGACCATACTTGATGTGCTCGGGATACCAGTTGATTTGGTCATTTCCAGAGATAAGTGCCACTTTCTTAGCTGATGTCCTTATGTACCAGCTCCTCTTGGCATAATAGAGAAGCGGTGCTTCACAACGCCAGCAAAACGGGTAAGTATGAACTATCTGCTCGCTGCGGTAGAGCAACCCTCTCGATTTAAGGTCTTCAAGGACAAGAAGGTCAGCATCTTTGACAAACTTATCAGCAAAGGGATAAGTGCCGGTCATTTTCCCATCCAAATCCACAGGTTGGACAAAGTCGAGGTCATTATCCTCCCCCACCTCAAAGTCGACCTCACCGAAGGCTGGAGCGATGTGGACGATGCCTGTACCCTCCTCCATGGAGACGAAATCACCCGAAATCACAGGATATGCCAAATCCTTCTCCGCTGGCTGCAGAATCAACATTTCATAGGAGATAGTTCCTTCAGCAGCCTGAACATCGAAACGCCTTCTTTCGACCCCGAAATCATGAGGGTTAAACAACGGCTCATATTCAACTCGAACAAAGTCTTCACCAGCAACAGTAGCCACTTCTTTATAACCTTCAAGCTTAACTTTATCCACCATCGCCGAGGCTAAAATAAGATAGTCACTCCCTCCCTCCATTACACTGTATTTAGCTTCTGGAGCTACCGCTAGAGCCGTATTTCCCGGCAGCGTCCACGGAGTCGTCGTCCAAGCCAGGAGAAAGGTTGGTTTATTGATTATCCGAGAGGACAAGAAAAAAGAATGAATGTCTGTTCCTTGACGTAGTGAACTTGGGGCTACCTTAAACTTTATGTAAACTGAAGGGTCTTCGGCGTCATCTCTATAGCCTAAAGCAACCTCATGAGAGCTAAGTGATGTGCCGCATCTGGGGCAATGGGGAGTAACCTTATAACCCAAGTAAATTAAACCCTTATCCCACAGTTGCTTCATCGCCCACCAGCAAGACTCAATATAACTATTTTCAAGTGTCCTGTAGGCATGTTCCAGGTCAAGCCAGAAACCTATGCGCTCAGTCATAGCCTCCCACTCTTTTAGATAACTGAACACACTCTCCCGACAAAGCGCATTGAATTTAGCTACTCCATAGTTTTCAATCTGAGCTTTACCGGTAAAGCCCAGCATCCTTTCTATTTCTAGCTCCACCGGCAGACCATGCGTATCCCAACCACCCTTGCGTGGCACATAATACCCCTTCATCGTCCTATATCTGGGGATAATATCCTTAAACACCCGGGACAACACATGATGAATACCTGGACTCCCATTGGCTGTTGGCGGTCCCTCATACAAGGTGAATTGCATTGCCCCACGCCGTAACTCGAGGCTCTTCTCGAAAATGTGGTGTGCTTTCCAGAAATTAAGGGTGTCGGTTTCTAACTGAGGAAAATTTACTTTGCTGCTTACCGGCCGGAACATATCTAATGTTTCTTCAACAGAATGGCTACTTTGCGCATCTCGCCTTCGCCCACACTCTGGGTTGTAACATCGGGATGGTGAGATAAGGTTAGATGAATAATCCGACGCTCATCCGCTGGCATAGGCTCAAGCGTTATTAAGCGTCGGCTTCTCTTAACCTGCTCCGCCATACGCAAGGCTAGGTTCTCCAATGACTCATAACGGCGTTTTTTATAGCCAGCAACGTCAACATTTATCGGTACCCACATCTTCAGTCTCTCGGCAACTATTAGCCTAACGATATATTGGAGAGCGCCCAAAGTCTGCCCACGACGACCAATCAAAATCCCAAGGTCATCACCTTCAATATTCAGGACTACCGGCAGTTCACCGCTGGGCGATTGAGCCGCAGAAACGCCGGCTGCTACTCCCATTGCCTTAATTAGCCCCCCCAAAACCTCCTTGGCCACTCCAACCACATCAGCTTTTTCATTCGCCACAGGTAAAAGTATTACTCTAACCCTGGCTTCCTCAACCCCCATCCCCAACACCCCTGATCTGCCTTTTTTTAAGACTGTTACTTCCACCTGATCTTCGCTTACACCTAATTGCTCCAATGCTGACTGGATAGCCTCATCAACCGTCTTGCCACTTACTTCTAGCTCTTTCATCTCCCAAAAAGACCCCTTTTCTTCTCCCCAGATGCCTGTTTTATCGTCTTAGACTGCTCAGATGCCTTTTTCAGCATCTTAGACTGCTGCTCCGCAGGCATAGGTTTTTGAGCCGGTGGTGATATTTTTTGAGCTGGCGCTTGCCTCAGAGGAGACGGAGACCTCAAATATCCCCAGCCACCAGTGATAAAATACTGAATAATTATGCCGATTATGTTTGAAACCACCCAATACAGAGCCAAACCACTGGGGAAGGACAAGGTAAACAGACCGAACATCAACGGCATCATCAATGTAGTCATGCTGGTCATAGACTGCTGTCTCGGGTCAGCAGCCGGTGGTGTCACCATTTTCTGCTGTACCCACATGGTGCCACCCACTAGTATAGCCAGAATAAGATTAGGGTCAGGCCGTGATAATCGGAGCCAGAGGAAATGTTCATTTAGCGGCACCGCTTGACCAACTGCCGCCCATGAATAGAGATGCTGGGACAAGCTCAATAAGTTCTCCGGTGTAGCTGCCAAGGCTTGCATAATGGACTGATAGAGGGCAATCCAGATAGGCAACTGGATAAGCATAGGCCAGAGACAGCCCAGAGGGTTAATTCCAGCTTCCTTATAAAGCTTCATCATCTCCTGCTGCAGTTTCTGCTGGTTTTTAGCATATTTCTTCTGAAGCTCCTGAATCTTTGGTTGTAGTGTTTGCATGGCCTTGGTAGACTGAGTCTGCCGTACAGTAAGCGGGAACAATATGAGGCGAACAATTACTGTAAGCACAATAATTGCTAACCCAAAGCTGCCACCTAACACGGTACATAAAGCAATTAAGCTGTTTAGTACCGGTTCAAGAATAATAGTATTCCATAATTCAGCCATAACCAGTCCTATTTAATATCTGAATAGCAAAACTTCCACACTATTTCCCCACCTTGGACATTGACACTATAGACACAGCGATTTCTAGCATGAACATAAACCGTGCCATTCTCAGCATATAGAGGAGCCATTACTGAGCTATCAATAGACACAGGTTGATCCTTGACTTGTTCTCCACTTTCAACCTTCAGTATGTATATCTTGCCCGACTCTGACGCCACTACGAGCAGATTATCCACCAAGACTGGCGTTGACACAATCTGACTATCAGCAGCAAATTGCCATATTTTCTCACCCGTACTTGCCTTGAGAGCATAGACTCTACTGTCAAGGCAAGCAGCATAAACCACATCACCACTAACTACAGGAGTTGACCAGAACCAATTACCACCCTCAAACGTCCACTTCACATCACCATTGGTGTGGTCGACGGCATAAAGATAACTGTCGAAAGTGCCAAAGAAGACTTTATCTCCAGAAACTGCCGGAGACGAGGCAATAGTTGCTGGTAATTCGATACTCCATAAAAGGCTGCCATCTGCACTGGACAGGGCGAAAAACTTGCGCTCATAGTTACTGATATATACAACGCCATCTTTAACTACCGGGGATGTCCATATCTTTCCCCCGGTACTAAATTCCCACCTGCTGCTTCCCTTAACTGCGTCTAATGCATAGACATTACCGTCAGAGCTGCCAACATAGAGGGTGCCTTCAACCACTAACGGGCCCCCAACAACAGCCCCAATATACTTATCTTCCTTTCGTGGATAAAACCACTCTCCCTCGTTCCATGCCGGGATGCCTTCTTCATCATAACCGGGGGCCAAATTTTTTATAGCCAGCACTTTGCCACTGTCGCCCACGTAGGTTGTAACATAAACTAGATTACCAGCTAATGCTGGCGTGCCATAAATGGTCACCGGCCGTGCTGTTGGAGCACAACCCAGCGGACCACACATTCCCCCACGAGGAGCCGGAACTCTGAGACGAAGAACCCACTCTCCTTCGCTGGGAAAAGGCAGCTCTTGACTCCGTGCCAAAGGACTTATCGCCAGTACCTTACCATCCATAGACCCGAAGTAGAGAATTCCATCTTGACTGGCAAACCCCGACCACCCTTGCCATGTTTGGCCGGCACAGCCAAGGTTAGCCAAGCTCAAAGCAGCTAACAAGAGCAGTAAAACCGAGATTTTCTTCAGTTTAACTTTGAAAAAATTAGCCAACCTATTCATCTTAACATCCAAGCTGAAGGGCTTTACGGTACTGGGTCGTAACCACCACTAGACCATGGATGACAACGCGCCAAACGCTTAGCCGCTAGGCAACTCCCTCTAAACAGTCCATATCTCTCGATTGCCTCATAAGCATAATGAGAACAAGTAGGAGCAAATCGACACGCAGGTGGAGTGACTCGTGATACCGTGGACTGATACAGCTTAATTAACTCCAGTACAAATAGTCTCATTTTTACCTATTACCAAATGAGCACGCGACAACAACCCATCTACCGACTTCTTGAGTCTGTGATAATCTGCATCCGCTACACTTGGTCTAGCAATAAACACTATATCCCACCCTGGTTTTACCGAAGTTGCACGAGCGATCTCCTTGAGCAATCGCCGTACCCGATTGCGTACCACTGCTTTACCGATCGCCTTGGCTACCGAAAAACCATACCGGCTGAACCCAAGCTCATTAGGTAGTGTCTTTATCACTACGAGATCATCGACCCAAGCTTTGCCTGATTTATAAACAGCTAAATACTGGGCTCTTTTCGTCAAAGCCCAACTTCTTGCCATACTGCTAAACTGGCGTTAACTGCCACCGACCCTTAAGCCGTCTAGCCTTTAACACCTTCTGTCCCCCTCGGGTCGCCATCCTAGCTCGGAAGCCATGCTTGCGTCTCCGCGAGATTTTCTTCGGTTGATATGTTCTCTTAGGCACCTTGTTTCTTCCCTAAAATCTAAGCTCCGCCTTCAGGCTCACCCTTTGGTGCGTGAGCATGGTCTGGAGTATAAGGCAATAAAGCTAGGTAGCGAGCTCTTTTAATCGCCAATGCCAAACGCCGCTGATGTTTAGCGCAAATGCCGGTCCGCCGACGCGGCGCGATTTTAGCCCGGTCAGAAATATAACGTCGCAATCGAGAGACATCTTTATAATCTATCCCTAGCTTCTCAGTACAGAAGGGACAAACTTTGGGTTTAAAAACAAACCGACGCCCCTTCTCTCTTGTCTCTTTAATCCCCTGACCTTCCTCCATGCTCTAATCCGTGCCTCCTTCTAACAATAAACTAGAAAGGTAAATCCTCAGGCGCGACCTCCTCTTCACCAGCCTCTGCAGGAACTTCTTCACCAGGGAGAGGAGCTAAAGCCTGTTTATCAAGAAATATCACTCTATTAGCTATCACTTCAGCGGTGACGCGTTTTTGTCCATCTCGCCCCTCCCAGGCACGAGTGCGTAAGCTACCTTCAACATAAACCCGCTGTCCCTTAGTCAAAAACTGATTGCAGCTTTCAGCTTGCTTTTTCCAGGCAACCACTGTAAACCATTCCGTTTCTTGCTTGCGCTCCCCATCAGATGCCGTGTACACCCGACTGGTGGCAAGGCGAAATGAGGTCACTGGATTGCCACTCGGTGTGAATCGCATCTCTGGGTCGGTACCAACATTACCAATCAGCATAATCTTGTTTAAACTTACCATAGGCCACACTCCTTACACCTTAATCCATCAATTTTACTAACAGATGGCGTAGAACCTCTCCAGAAAGGCGAAGATTCGCATCCAGTTCCTTAGTCGAAGCTGGCTTCAGCTTCAATTTCGCCAACACATAATTCCCCTCCGCACATCGTTTTATCGGGTAAGTCAGCTTTTTCCTTCCCCACTGATTAACCTCATCCACACTCCCATCGTTCTTTTTAATCAACTCGCTCAGCTTGGTGATAACATTAG
>VGNY01000076.1 GCA_016865895.1 Chloroflexota bacterium
CTCTGTGCTAATGTCATTTAGGGCTTACCTCCTTATGGTTTGTTGCTTAGACTATAAAGTCTACCACAAGGTAGGTGAGCCCCAATTCTTACCCTTTCGGAAAAGCCTGAATAAAAAGAACGCTACTAGTTTTTGTTGTGCACGTGAGAGGCAAAGTTGTCATTCTGAGGGAGCGGAGCGACCGAAGAATCTCGCCTGAGCTGGATTCCACGACTGATGAGATTCTTCGCTACGCTCAGAATGACAGAAGACGCTCAGAATAGCAGAAGCCACATGTGAAATTTGAATATCTGAGATTTTAGCTTTATTTTGAATTTATTTAGAATTTGGATCTCAGAATTCGGTGTTTCGGGATTATTGGGTTGAACTGTGGTTGTTATTTTCCTTTAAGGTAGGCATCTATAGAGGCAGCGGCCCGCTTGCCGGCGCCCATAGCACTGATAACGGTAGCGGCGCCGGTGACGACATCACCCCCGGCCCAGACCCTGTCTTTTACCGTCTTACCGGTTTCTTCATCAGCTACCACAGTGCCATTTCTTCTTGTTTCCAGTCCTCTTGTGGTTGATGGGATGAGGGGGTTGGGAGTGGTTCCCAGAGCCACGACAGCTACATCAACATCTATTATAAACTCGCTGCCTTCCTTGACAAGGGGACGGCGCCTGCCGCTGGCATCCGGCTCGCCAAGCTCCATCTCGTAGCATTCCATGGCGGTTATCCAGCCTTGGTCATTCCCTATGAACTGTTTGGGATTGGTGAGGAACTTGAAGATAATCCCTTCCTCCTCAGCATTCTCCACCTCCTCATGCCGTGCGGGCATCTCAACCTTAGATCGCCTATATATTATGTGAACTTCATCGGCACCAAGCCTTAAAGCACAGCGGGCAGCGTCCATAGCTACATTGCCACCGCCGATGACGGCTACCCTCTTTCCTATCTTTATCGGGGTATCATATTCGGGGAAGAGGTAGGCTTTCATCAAGTTCACCCGGGTAAGGAATTCATTGGCGGAATAAACACCATTGAAGTTTTCACCAGGTATGTCAAGAAACATGGGCAGCCCTGCTCCAGTTCCAAGGAAAACAGCGTGATAGCCATTCTCCAATAACTCATCAACAGTGGCTAATTTGCCCATTACAGAATCGAGCCTGATTTCCACCCCTAGTGCCTTGACATAATCAACCTCGCCCTGGACAATGGCCTTAGGTAGCCTGAACTCGGGGATACCATACATCAACACTCCACCGGCAACATGTAGCGCCTCGAAGATGGTTACTTGGTGTCCCATCTTGGCTAAATCGGCGGCACAGGTTAATCCAGCGGGACCCGAGCCGATAACAGCTACTTTCTTGCCTGTTGATGGTGGTAGCTCGACCGGGGCAGTTAGATTAGAGGCATGGTTTCGTTCCCAATCGGCGACATATCGTTCCAGTCGGCCGATAGCTATAGGTGCCCCTTTCTTACCCAAAGAACATACATCTTCACATTGTGTCTCTTGTGGGCAAACGCGCCCACAGATGCCCGGAAGACTGTTTTTGCTCTTGAGTGCTTTTACCGCCTCAGGCATGTTGTTGTCTCTTATTGCCTTAATGAAGTCAGGGATATCGACATATACGGGGCAGCCATTGACACAGGGGCGCTTGGGACATTGAATGCAGCGGTTTGCTTCTCGCAGTGCCATTTCCTCGGTGTAACCTAGAGCCACCTCATTGAAATTCTTTGCCCTGACTTTTGGGTCCTGCCTGGGCATGGGCATCCTGTTTAAATCGAGCTTTGCCTTTGGTTTTTCTTCCATTTTTCCTCTCTAGTGTTAGGCATGTTGACACTGGCGTGTTTTCCACAGCTCCAGAGAATGCCTTTCCTCATCGCAGTAAATCCGCTGCCTAGCGAACAAGAGGTCCCAGTCAACCTGGTGCCCATCGAACTCCGGGCCGTTAACGCAGACGAACTTGGTGGCACCACCCACTGAGACACGGCAACATCCGCACATCCCCGTACCGTCAACCATAATTGAGTTGAGGCTGACGATGGTACGGACTCCGAAAGGTTTTGTGGTCAAAGAGCAGAACTTCATCATTATGGCTGGGCCAATGGCGATAACACGGCTAACTTGCTTGTCTCTTTCCAGTACCTCCTTTAAAGGCTCGGTGACCACTCCCTTGCGAGCATATGAGCCATCATCGGTGGTAACTATCAGCTCATGGCTCACACTGCGTAGGCGGTCTTCCCAGAAAAGCAGGTCTTTGCTCCGAGCGCCCATTACCGTGATAATTCTGTTGCCGGCTTGTCTTAAGGCTCTGGCTATGGGATATACCGGGGCGACACCGACGCCACCACCGACGCAGACTACAGTGCCGAAGTTCTCTATTTCTGAAGGTAATCCCAGTGGCCCGATCAAATCCGGCATGCTATCGCCGGCATTAAGGCAAGATAATTTATATGTTGTAGTTCCTACTTGCATGGCCACAAGTGTGACAGTTCCCTTTTTGGCATTCCAATCAGCCAAGGTAAGCGGAATGCGTTCGCCGACCTCATCAACGCGAACGACAACGAATTGGCCTGTCTTAGCCTTTTTGGCTATTGCAGGCGCTTCAATCTCCATAAGGTCAACTACGGGGCAGAGTTTCTCTTTAGCTATGATTTTGTACATAAGCTACCCCCATTATTCAGACTATGCAACGCTCTTGGCGATTTTGTATTCAGAGTCTGCAACCATACTGGCTACAGCAAATCTCAAATCACAGCCCATGCACCGTTTTGCCTCCTCACTCCCCAGTTCATCTGTGAATCCGAGCTCAATTTGAGCGAAGTTGCCAATCTGCTTAGCTGGTTTTGCTGTAGGCATCTTTTGCCGCTGTCTTTGAGCGAAATTATCAATCCTGCCTACTCTTGGTATCCTCTCGATGATGGGAGTCAGTGTTTCGCTGATATCACCACTTCCTCCCAGATAGTGGTCAATTGAAATCGCTGCTTCCCTTCCTGATGCTACCGCTTCGATGAATGAGAGTTTTCCAGTTACAGCGTCGCCGCCGGCGAAGACGCCTTTTCTACCGGTCATCAGGCTTTCGGGGTCAGCTTCAATAAGCTTTTCATCGTTGACCATGATGTCGAACTTGCTTGGTATTTCCGGTGCCCCCCCGATAGCCAGGAAAACAGCGTCGAAGTCTTCCTCAAACAACTTGTCAAGAGATTCTACCTTGGATTTAGTTTTTATTTCAACCCCCAATCTTTTCAGGGATTCTATCTCAGCATCCAGGATATTGCGGGGCAAGACGTACTCAGGTATGGCTGTTTGCATTATACCGCCGGCTTGGGTAAGTTTTTCAAATATGGTCACTTTATGTCTGCCTCTTTTGGCCAGGTAATAAGCTGTGGTAAGCCCTGCGGGACCCGAGCCGATGATGGCTACTTTTTTGCCTGAGGTCGCGGTTGTTGAGCCTTCTACGGGTTCGGATTTGCCAGAATGTTCGACGGTAAAGCGTTCTAATGCTCGGATAGCGACAGGTTGGTCGAGGTCACCACGGCGGCAGGAGATTTCGCAGGGATGCTCGCAGATAAGGCTACATATAGACGCAAAGGGGACTTTTTCGCGGATAACGGCTACAGCCTCGGCATATTTTTCTTCTCTGATGAAGCGTATGAAGCGTGGCACGTCTACATTTACTGGGCAGGCATATTTGCAGCGGATTGAGGCGGCCTCGCGGTCAGGCCAGCGGGTCCACTCGTCGCTGCGGTCCATCAATGCGCCTACGGGGCAAACTTCAACGCATGAACCACAGAAGGTGCATCCTGATTCTATAAGAGGTTTACCGAATGCGCCGCCGATATAGGTCTGAGCCCCGCGCAGGTTGAAGGCGATAGCTTCGAAGCCCAATATCTCTTGGTCGACTCTGACGCAACGACCGCAGAGAATGCATAGATTATTGTCGCGGACAATGAACGGGTTGTCTCTTTCGACAGTGAATCCTTTAGAAGTATAGGAGAAAGGCATACCATTGAGGCCAATGAAATCAACCGCTTTTTGTAGCTTGCATCGTCCATTTTTGGGGCAGGTAACACAGCGCTCGGTTACTGCTACGTTACGCAAGCATATATCGAATGGCTGACAGCGCTCCCTCCGCCAGCAGGTTAGACAAGCATGTGGATGCCTGGCGAGCAGTATTTCGAGAATTTTTCGACGCAGTTTGTTTATCTCGGCTGTGTTGTTGTGAACGACCATGCTGTCAGCTACTGGTTCGCTGCAGGCGGTGACGGTGCCTCGTCTCCCTTCTATGTGCACCTCGCATAGTCGGCAGGCACCGAACGGCAGCTTTATATCTCGCAGCGCGCACAAATTGGGGATATAAATACCAGCATCCAGTGCTGCTTCCAGGATTCTCTTGCTCTTGGTGGTTCTGACCTCTGTTCCATCTATGGTTATGGTAATCGTATCCACTTGCTTCGCACTCTACTTATTTGCTCCTACTGGCACTGGCTCTTTGGGTACTTCAATCTGTTCACCTGTCACCTTGACTATGGCGCTGAAACGCTCAGGACATTTTTCGAGACAGGTCGTGCATTTGATGCATTTCTTCTGGTTGATGACGTGGACTAGCCTTTTGCCTCCACTTATTGCCTCTACAGGGCAGGCTCTGGCGCAGATACCACAGCCAGCGCATTTATCGGGCAGTATATAGAAGTTTATCAGAGCCTTACATACTAATGCTGGACACCTTTTATCAATTACATGAGACTCCCACTCGTCCCGGAAATAGCGGATACTTGACAGTACTGGGTTAGGAGCTGAATTCCCTAGGCCGCACAGGGAGCCGTTTATAATCGTCTCGCCTATATCTATAAGTTGTTCGATATCTTCAGCATTTCCGTCACCTTGTGTTATCCTCTCGAGCATGTTGCTCATCAGGGGCAGTCCTTCCCGACAGGGAACGCATTTACCGCAGGATTCATCGCGGCAGAAGGCAATAAAATAGCGGGCAACATCCACTATGCAGGTATCTTCATCCAATACCACCATGCCTCCAGAACCCATGATGGAACCGGCTTTGGTGAGCGTTTCGAAATCAACTGGGGTATCGAGCAGGCTTTCTGGCAGGCAGCCTCCCGACGGTCCACCGGTCTGTATGGCTTTGAAGGGTTTGTCTCCGGGAATCCCACCACCAATTTCGTAGATTATCTGGCGAAGGGTGATTCCCATGGGCACCTCAATCAATCCTGGGCGGCCTATCTTACCGGTCAAGGCAAATGTTTTTGTCCCTTTGCTTGTCTCTGTGCCATAGCTGGCATACCAGTCTCCGCCGTTGGTTACAATTGGAGACACATTGGCAAAGGTCTCAACGTTGTTCAGAGAGGTGGGCAAGCCCCACAGCCCCGATGCCACTGACCTGGGGGGTCTTACTCGAGGCATTCCTCGCTTGCCTTCTATTGAGTACATCAGGGCACTGCCTTCACCACAGACAAAAGCGCCGGCTCCCTGCATTATGTCGATGTTGAAGCTGAATTCGGTGTCCAGAATATTATCCCCCAGCAGCCCCAGTTTCTTGGCTTGGTCTATAGCAATCTGGAGCCGTCTTACTGCCAGCGGGTACTCAGCTCGGACATATATGTAGCCGTTGGATGTGCCGATAGCATGGCCAGCAATAGCCATGCCTTCGAGGACAGAATGAGGGTCTCCTTCGAGAACAGAGCGATCCATGAATGCTCCCGGGTCTCCCTCATCGGCATTGCACACCACGAACTTCGGTGTTGTCTTGCTGTTGCGTGCTTCATCCCATTTTCTCCAGGTGGGGAAGCCAGCCCCACCACGCCCGCGCAGCCCTGATTTCTCAACCTCTTTGATCACATCTTCAGGGTACATTCCTAGTGCCATATTCAGCCCATTGTAGCCACCCTTGGCGATATAGTGGTTGATATCTTCAGGGTTGATATGGCCACAGTTGCGGGTGGCTATTCTCACCTGCGGTTTTAGCATTGGGTGTTCAAAGAACTTCGGAATGTTCTCTACAGTGCTCTCGCCAAAGCTACCTAGTGCTAGGTCAGGATGTGGGTTATCATTGACCAGATAATCTTCAATGAGTTTGATTGCTCTTTCGGGAGTGACCTGACTATAACAAATTCGAGGATATCCTGGCTTCACGATGTCAACCAATGGTTCCAGGTAACATAGGCCAATACAGCCTACCGGGATAATACTAGCCTTGATATTTCGACGTGCTAGCTCCTCATCGATGGTTTTTAGTACTGCGCTAGCCCCTGCTGCTATACCACAGGTAGCTAAGCCTATCAGGATCAGCGGCTTATCACCGCTCCACAGAGCTTGCCATTCTTTAATTGCTTTGTTACGGAGTTTGGCGAAATCCATGTCATTTCTCTTAAACTTGGCTAGCGGAACTCATCCAGTATTTCCTTGGTCTTGGTTGTTGTCATATTACCATAGACCTGGTCATCAACCACTATGACAGGGGCCAAGGCACAAGAGCCAAAACACCGAACTTCTTCTAAGCTGAATTTGCCATCTGGTGTTGTTTTGCCCGGCTCTATGTGCAGCTCTCGTTCCAATGATTTGGCTAGGCCTGCAGCACCGCGTACATGGCAAGCGGTGCCCAGGCATATTTTAATCATGTGCTCTCCGGGCTTAATAAAGCGAAACTGAGCGTAGAAGCTGGCTACTCCATAGACCACGTTTGATGAGACTCCAGCCACGCGTCCGATTTCTTCCATTGCCACTTCAGGCAGGTAACCAAACTTCTCTTGCACCGCCTGAAGAGCTGGTATCAGGACGACCTGGCGACCCTGTAGTGGGGCAAGTACCTCTTGCATCTGTGACTTTAAATCAGTTGACATAATATTAAGACTGTTTGTTTGCTGTCTATTGTTGGAGTGAGCCTGTTTATTTTGTTGAGGCCTTTTCAATTCTTACGGCGCATATTTTGAGTTCGGGAATTTTGGCTACCGGGTCTAATGCAGTATTAGTCAGAACATTGGTTGGGCTTTCGGCGAAATGGAAGGACATGTATACTACCTTTGGGGGTGATTTCTCAGTTACTTTAGCTTTAACTACCACCTCGCCACGGCGTGAAATCACCTTGACTTTGTCACCATCCTTAATCTTTAGGGAAGTTGCGTCTTTTGGACTTATCTCGACTGTCCCCTCTGGCTCCATAGCATTGAGGCCGGTAACTTTCCGTGTCATAGTGCCCGTGTGATAGTGATACAGGCTGCGCCCGGTAGTAAGAATTAACGGATATTCCTTGTCGGGTAATTCAGCAGGTGGCTTATATTGGAGCGGTGTGAATCTTCCCAGGCCACAAACAAATCTGCCCACATGCAATATAGGTGTCCCGGGATGGTCCTTATTTGGGCAGGGCCATTGTAATCCACATTCTTCCAGACGTTCGTAGCTAACGCCGCCATAGCTTGGTGTCAACCTCGCGATATCGTCCATTATCTCAGAGGGATGCTCGAAGTCGAAACCATCGGCACTCATCCTCTTGGCTATCTGGCATATAATCCACCAATCGGACTGGGAGTTGCCTATGGGTTCGATTGCCTTTCTCACTCGTTGTATGCGCCGCTCTGTATTGGTAAAAGTGCCATCCTTCTCGGCGAAACTGGTTGCTGGCAAGACAACGTCGGCTAGCTGGGCGGTTTCGGTGAGAAACATATCTTGAACTACTAGGAAGTCGAGTTTGCTTAGTGCCTCCCGGACATGATTAGCATCAGGGTCGCTTAATATTGGGTTCTCCCCCATGATGTACATTGCTGTAAGGCGCTTGTGGTAGGCGGCATCTAGCATTTCCGTCAAGGTCAATCCTGGAGTTATACTCAGGTCGCCTCTCCAGGCGATTTCAAACTTCTTTTGAAGGTCAGGGTTATCAACTCTTTGATATCCGGTGTAAACGTTGGGCAACGCGCCCATGTCACAGGCACCCTGAACGTTGTTCTGCCCCCGCAGTGGATTTACACCGGTTGAAGGTATCCCCATGTTACCGGTCAGCATAGCCAGGTTAGCGGTAGCTAGCACGTTATCGGTGCCGTGGCTGTGCTGGGTGATGCCCATGGCATAAATGATGGTTGCCGGCTTACATGTGGCATATAATCGAGCTGCCTCGATTATGGTGTTGCCGGACACACCGGTAACCCTTTCTACGAAGTCGAGGCCAAAATTCTTCAAAGATTCCTTAAAGGCGTCGAAATTGTCGCAACATTCACTGATGAAGTTGAGGTCGGCCAGTTCCTCGTCTACTATAATCTTCATCATGCCCATGAGCAGGGCAACATCGCTGCCCGGAAGGTGTCTCAGCCATATATCAGCGTAGCGGGAAAGCTCAATCTCTCTAGGGTTGGCAATGATGAGCCTGCCACCATTGCGCACTGCCTTCTTTATCTCTAAGGCAATAACCGGGTGACCTGTGCTGGTATTGCTGCCTATAACAAGGATACAGCCAGCATCTTTGATTTCGTTGATAGAGTTGGTCATAGCACCACTGCCGAAACTGGCGGCCAGACCGGCCACCGTGGGAGAATGTCAGAGACGGGCGCAGTGGTCAATATTGTTGGTTTGCATCACAGCGCGCGTGAACTTCTGTGCCAGGTAGTTTTCTTCGTTTGTGCATTTAGCTGAGGCGATGAAGGCGAACTGGCCTCCTTTGTATCTGCCCAGCTTGTCTGCTATCAGGTCTATCGCCTTATCCCAGCTTGCCTCAACCAGTTCACCGTTTCTTCGTATTAGAGGTGTGGTCAGGCGTTCAGAATGATGGACAAATTCAGCAATGCCAAACCGACCTTTGACACAGGCCTGTCCCTGGTTAATCGAGTTTTCTAGGATTGGTACTGAACGGACAACCTTTCCCCTGTTTACTTCAAGGCTTAATTGACAACCGACTCCACAATAAGGGCAGGTCGTAATCACTGAGCGTTCAGGTAGCCCCAACCATTTGCTGTGGCGGTCTATCAGGGCGCCGGTAGGGCAGACGTCAACACAAGCCCCGCAGAATTGACATCCTGACTCTTCCAATGTCTTGTCAAAGGCGGTGCCGACTAATGCTTGACTACCTCGATAGGTAAAAGCGATAGCTCCGGCGCCTCTTACTTCCTGGCATACCCGGACACAGCGGCCGCAGAGTATGCACAGATTGTAGTCACGGTCGAAGAAGGGACTATCCTGGTAAATGGGTAAGTCTTTGTGTATAGGAGCGAGTGAAATCTGTTCCACCCCTATACGAGCGGCGACCTCTTGTAATTCACAGCGCAGATTATTAGCGCAGGTGAGGCATTGCTTGGGATGTTCTGCCAGAATAAGTTCAAAAATGTTGTGTCTTAGCTCCTTGAGTTGGGGAGTATTGGTTTTTATCACCATGCCTTCAGTTACCGGTGTAGTGCAGGAGGTGGGGAAGCCCCGCATGTTCTCAATCTCCACAACGCACAAGCGGCAAGCTCCGTATGGAGTTAGGCTGGGATGATAACACAAGGTTGGAATATAGATACCTGCTTGTCGGGCCGCCTCAAGCACGGTGGCACCTTCCTTGGTCTTGACCTGTTGCTCGTCGATGGTCAGGTTTACGATTTTGGTCTCTTCACTGACTACCATGCTCGATTCCTGTTAAGCGGACTCCTTAATTGGTACTGGTTCAAGCGGAACTTCAATTTGCTCACCTGACACTTTAGCTATAGCAGAAAAGCGAGGTGGGCAGACATCGGTGCATGTCCCGCATTTGATGCATTTATCCTGATTGATAACGTGAACTAATCTTTTGTCACCAGTAATTGCCTCAGTGGGGCAATTGCGCAGACAAATCATGCAACCTTGGCATTTGTCTGGCAAAATGTAGAAGGAGATCAGATTTTTGCACACCAGAGCAGGGCAGCGTTTTTCGTTAATGTGGGATTCATATTCATTGCGGAAGTAGCGAATAGTGGTCAGCACTGGATTTGGTGCAGTTTGGCCTAAGCCGCAGAGTGAGCCTTGTTTAACTGTGGTGGCGATTCTTTCAAGCTGTTTTATATCTTCGGGTTTGCCTTCGCCTCGAGTTATTCGGTCCAGAATGCCCAACATTTGCCGTGTGCCAACCCGGCAGGGCGGGCATTTGCCACAGGACTCAGCTTGGGTGAAGGTGAGGAAGTATTTGGTCAGGTCAACCATGCAGGTATCCTCGTCAGCCACAATCATGCCGCCAGAGCCCATAATCGAGCCAGCAGCGGTCAGTGATTCATAGTCAACAGGTGAATCAAGCATTGATGTTGGTAGACAACCACCTGAGGGGCCGCCTGTTTGCACTGCTTTAAACTGTTTGTCTTTGAGGATACCGCCGCCAATATCATAGATGATTTGACGCAAAGTGATGCCTAAAGGCACTTCAATAAGCCCGGTGCGCTCTACTTTGCCTACCAAGGCAAAGGTCTTTGTTCCCTTGCTTTTTTCCGAGCCATACTGGGCGTACCAGTCACCGCCTTTTTGTAAGATACGTGCTGCGTTTGCCCATGTTTCTACATTGTTGATGTTTGTTGGCTTGCCCCACAAGCCGGATATCGCTGGGAATGGTGGTCGTGCCCGAGGCATTCCCCGCTTACCTTCTATGGAGGCCATCAAAGCTGTTTCTTCGCCGCAGACAAAAGCACCAGCTCCCTCTTTGATCTTTATGTGGAAGCTGAAGCCAGAGCCGAGGATATTATTTCCAATAAAGCCATACTTCTCCATCTGTTGTAGAGCCAGCCTTAATCTTTCTAGGGCCAGGGGGTATTCGGCACGGCAGTAAATATAGCCTTGGTTTGCTCCTATGGTGTAAGCCCCGATAGCCATTCCTTCCAGAACTGAGTGAGGGTCACCTTCTAATAATGAGCGGTTCATGAAGGCGCCGGGGTCTCCTTCGTCAGCGTTACAGATAATGTATTTTTCCTCGCCAGGTGCTTTCCGACAGAAATCCCATTTTTGCCCTGTTGAAAAACCGGCGCCGCCTCTGCCGCGCAAACCTGATTTCTTGATCTCCTCAATAATCGCCTCTGGTGTCATCTTCAATGCCCTGACCAGACCGCTGTAGCCACCGTTCGCGATATAGTGATTTATGTTCTCGGGGTCGATGAGACCGCAATTGCGCAGGACTATGCGGACTTGTGGTTTAAGCACCGGCAGCTCGAATAGATTGGGAATACTGTCAACCTTCCCGTTGCCAATATAGCCCATAGCTAAGTCGGGACGAGGCTTGTCGTTCACTAGGTAATCATTGACAAGCTGGATTGCTGACTTGGGGGTCAAATCACCGTAAATGATTTGTGGACGCCCTGGTTTTACTATGCCGACCATAGGCTCGGCAAAACATAGCCCCATGCAGCCAACCTGAATGACAATAGCCTCAATGTTTTGCCGTCCAAGTTCTTCATTAATGGCTTTGAGGATGTCGAGAGCTCCGGCGGCACTCCCGCAGGTACCAGCACCAACTAGAATCCTGGGTTTATTGCTGGATTGTAATTTTTCCCACTCTGAGACAGCGTGGCTGTGAATTTTCTCGAAAGTCACGCTCCTACACCTTTGTCAATATTCAGATAGAATTTCCTTTGCCTTGGCGATTGTCATCCGACCGTGAACGTCTTTATCAATAACCACTACGGGAGCTAATGCGCAGGAACCGAAGCAAGCTACCCTCTCTAAGCTGAATTTGTAGTCTTTAGTTGTGCCCCCAGACTCAACATCCAGCTC
>VGNY01000077.1 GCA_016865895.1 Chloroflexota bacterium
GTTGGGGTTCGAGTCGGTGTAGGCGATGGTGTTCTGGTAGGTGTAGGTGTGGGCGTACGAGTTGGTGTAGGTGTGGGCGTACGAGTTGGTGTAGGTGTGGGCGTGGCAGTCGGACGGGGAGTGGGAGAAGGCGGAATGCCATGTAGATAAACCAGCCAGGCAGGATCCCGCTCTAAATTTATCAGCCAGGCCCTAGGCCAAGTATGGTCTTGGATTATTAGATTGTCTTGATTGTCGAAATTAATTTCTCCCGCTGCCCCCATGGGCAGTTTTAAGTAAGCATCTGGTTTTTGGCCTTGGACAAATGTACCGTTGTCATTTTTTTTCAAAGGATCGTTATAAAACCAGAGTTGCCTTAGATGCCGTTCGTCGTGGATTCCATAATAACCGTCATTGCCGACAACCATCTGGTTTCGGCTGTTAAAAGCAAGGCTAACAGGAGAAAATGGCTCCTCAAGTTTATTAAAGACATCGCAGGTTCTTGGTTGGGTAAAGCTTTGGCTTACAAAAACTTTCTTGGCGGACAGACCAGGGAAGAGAGAGGTAGCATTTTTAATATCATCTGCCGCAAACATTGTAATCCGATCGTTTCCGTGACACTCGTAAGCATTTTCCACGACATATAAATTCGAAAAGTTATCAAACTCTATATAAGAGGGTCCGCATAAACTTTCAGCTGTCGGTGCTCTCCCGTCTTTTTCTTCTTGATCGTGATTGCATTTAGTTTCTGCCTTGTTTCTCTGGCCAATCACCATATCGACGAAAAGCTTGTTATTGAAGTCATTATAATTACTAATGCGGAGGAGGCGATGGTTTTTCCCATCTACTGCCCATACTTTCTTATTTTGCTTATCGAAAGCTAGGCCGCTTTCAAAATTGCTGTAGTCTATCTCTTGCTGGTCATCAGCCCAATAGAGTTTGACGAAATTAACTAGTGGCTGATCGTTTCCCCGAAAGGGTAGCTGATAGATGACGATTTTTCCAGAGGAGTTAGAAGTCCACAGGCGATTACCATCATCAATAGCATGTGTGCCTCTCCCCCCTAAGAAATTACCAACCTTAACAGTATCAGATGCCTGACCAACTACTAAATCGGCTTTTGCCCCAGTTGGTTTAGTTAAATAATCATTCCAGACTAGGTAGCGGTAGCGATCTCTGACGACTAGTTGGTTGGCAAAGATGAATGTTCCCACACTACCAGCCCACTTGTAGCCGCTGACACTATTACCGGAATCACCATCGAAAAGACCACCGTTGGTACTTGGCAGACATCCGTTAGTGATTTGGTAGGGGAGAGCATAACGAGCGATGCGATGATAGTTTTCGTCGGCGATATAGATGTTGTTGGCATTATCTAGGCTGATTGTTCCTGGCCAACATAAGTTAAAATTCTTGGAGATTTCTTGGTTGCATTGAGCGTAGAGGCCGCCATCGCAACCCATATGGTACTTGTCAATGGCGCCGATAACCTTGAGAATGTTCCCGTTTTGATCAAGAAGACTCACTCTGTTTAGTCCCCCAAGAGCTTCGTCGACCCAAACCTCGCCATTGGCATAGTCGCCTTGCTTGTAGGTATTGAAGGTAAGACCAGTAGCCCGGAAAACATAGTCATAGCCAGTGATAGGCCTATCCTGATTGGGCATGATTACCTTGGAGGCGGCCATCCCATTACTGAATGGTGGTGTAAAAACCAGGATTCTCGTACGAAATCCCCCGGGATAGGCATCAAGGACAAATAGGTCGCCTGTTTGGGGATGAATCCGGGCAAGAATGGGCGTGCACATTTTATTAAGTGGTGCCGTTTTAAGGTCAGAAGCAGGGCAATTACTGGAATCTGGCGCCCCAAAGTTGGCCTGGCCAAGGACCAAATTGGCTGCTTTTGTGTCTCTCGCAAAGCGCAAGACTCTATAGTTGAAAGTGTCAGCGACCCAAACATTGCCGTTCGTGTCAACGGAAACACCTCGAGCGGAGACATGATCGAAACCGCCTTCGCTTAAGTAAAGTGATTGATTATCTGGATTATCTTTTCCGTGGCCACGGTTGATCAGGTTAGAGTTAAAATCATCCTGACCCCAGACGAAATCAGCAATAGCATCACCTTTGCCGCCGGAAGTGTCTTGGCTAAAAGGTTGGTTAAATTTTAAGACTCGGTTGTTATAATCATCCGGAATGTATAGATTGCCCTGCCCGTCAACATCGATATTTTTCTTTCTCCAGTTTTCACCGGTATTGGTTACCCGCGGGAAGCCGGCGAAACAAAGAGTGCTGGAACTAGGGTGGGTATAAATTCCCAAATTATTATCTCCATTGCAAGTGGTACTCCAATCGTTTGACTGGCCAATGATCTTATCTGCTGCTTTATGAATATTAATAACGCAGGTTCCTCCAGAACAATCGGTATCATTTGTACATTTAGTGTTTGTTTGGTTACTACATGTTCCGAGGCTTTCAAAGCCTAGGATACGGTTATTACCCGAGTCGGCTACATAAATGCGGTTAGGTCGAACGCTTGTGTCAACAACGATGCCAGCTGCATGGAAGATTTTATTAGCGGTGACCGTATCCTCAGAAGCTTCTTTAAAATTGGGCTGGCCAAAAACCGTGAGAAAATTTATGGGTGTGCCGTAGAAATCAGTTGCCAGACTCTGGACCGCTTTTCTTCGGAGTTCCTGGCGATATTTTATTTTACTGGCGACGATGAATGATACGGTGAAGAAGAAGAGGATGGCGGAAATAAGAAAGATGTTTTTGTGGCTCAGAAGAGTCGATTTAGGAAACTTTTCTCTTTCCATAGTCTTTGTTGACAATGGCCCATATTGAAAGTAGTCTAGCTTGGCATAAAAGTCAATATGTCTTTCTTGACAAAGCTGCCTTCTGATGGATAAACTCAAGATAGCAATTGTATGATTTCCCCAGAGCTCTCGAGGAAAATACTTTTAAGTTTGATTTTGGCCTTGGGCATTTCTTTTTTGCTAGTGTGCTACGTTACCTATCCCAATACGCCCATGGTTCGGCCGGAATTTAGGCAGGGAATTGTTGATTCTCCGAAGCTTTTAGCTTCTCTGGTTGGACGAATAGCACCCAAAAAAACTCCGCCTTCTCTTCCTCCTCCGTGGAAATCGCCAGGAAGTGCTCCTTTACCGATCCCAACCCGCCTGCCGATAAATTATCCCAGCCCGACGCGAACTTTACCGCCGCCCGAAAGAGGAACCCCGACCCCTACTTTGGTAACTGAGCCGCCCCAGCCTTCGCCAACTCCAATTCCCACCGAACCAAGTTTGCCGCCAACAGCGACACCTCCGCCCGTAATTGGCAATCTTACCCAACAAGAGCAGGACATTGTTAGCCTTATTAATCAACGTCGTCAAGCGATGGGACTTGGTCAGCTAGCCGTAAATTTTCAGTTAGTGGCGGCCGCCCGGGGTCATAGCCGTGATATGGCCGAGCATGGTCTTTGCAGTCATAGCGGCAGCGATGGTTCTACTCCTCTTAGCCGGGCTCAAGCGGCTGGCTTTACCGGTCGTCTTTATGGCGAAACGGTTGGCTGCGGTTATCCTACGCCTCAAGCGATTGTTGATGGCTGGTGGGGGAGTCCGGGGCATAAGGCAGTTTTGACTAATTCAGGGGTTACTCTTATCGGTGTTGGCTGGTATAATCGATATCAGACAGCAATGGTGGGGAATTAAAATGTACATCGGCCCTTTTTATTTTCAAAAACGCGATTTTTTTATCATTTTGGCTGCTGGGCTTTTGTTTGCCGCCATTCGCTATGACTTTTCTTTTCCGCTTTTTAATCCTTACGATCTTTTAGTTCTTTCCGTTTTATTCCTTTTCGCTAAGGCTAGTATTCTTCCCGCCTATGACCCAATCGTCTTTATCACTTTTTTCGCTGGTCTCGTCCTTACCCTCTTTCTTCCTCTCTTCCAGGTTATTCTCTTTTTGGCCTTAGCCTTTATCCTTTTAAAAGTATTGCGTGTTTATTAATCCTTAGGAAAGTGATATACCCCTTCGCTTTCAGACGAGGGGGTAATACCTAACGGAGCTTTGATTCTCTAACGAAACTTGATTCCGATGACGGGATAATCATTTTTGAAAGCTACGGTAGGTATATACCAAAATTTGCAAAATCGAAGCAGAGTGGTATAAAATAAGGGTATGGCCAAAAGAAAAATCCCCAAAAAACTCCAAGGCGTTCTTTGGTCGGTGGATGTTAATCACTTGGACCTTGAGAAAGATAAGGGCTACATTATTCACCAAATATTTTCCTATGGAAGGTTGGAAGAGATTGCTTGGTTATTCAAAATTTTTCCGAAGGCAGAGATAATTAAAATTTTTACCACTCATCCCTATAAAGATTACGAAGCCTCGAGATTTAATTTTGTCAAAAACTATCTTTTGAATCTTAAAAATCAACAGTTGGACGAAAGACATTATGTCAAAAATATACCCCGAGATCTTAGATAAAAAACGGCAGGAGATTTTTTACCGGCTTATTTATTTCAAAAAATATGGTTATTTAGCCGGCGGGACCGCGCTTGCCTTACAGTTAAGACACAGAAAGTCGGCAGATTTCGACGTTTTTATTAAAAGCCCTGTCGGTAATTACCTTCGCCTCAAGACAAAGGAAATCTTTGGCAGAAGCGACTTTTATGTTAGCAATCAGGACCAAATAAGTTTTAAAACAAAAGATATGATTGATATTACTTTTTTTTGGTATTGTTACAAGCCTCTTTATCCTTTGGTGGAAACGAGTTCGATTAGCCTCGCCTCGGTTTATGATATTGCCGCCGATAAAGCTCATACGATTGGTAGAAGAGCGATGTGGCGTGATTATGTGGATCTCTTTTTTCTCTTAAAAGAAGAAGTTGTTAACCTCAAGAAAGTAGTGGGGTTAGCGAAAAAGAAGTTCGCCGGAGAGTTTAACGAGGCGCTATTTTTAGAGCAGTTATCCTATTTTGAGGATATGGAAGAATCGCCAATGGAGTTTATCAGAGATAAATATTCGGCTGCCGAAATTCAATCCTTTTTGGAAGAACAGGTTCGAGGTTATCTCAAAACGCTTAAGCTAGGATAAGTGGCCGGAATGATTTGTATCTATGTATTAATTAATACATAGAAGCGGAAGAAGCCTTTTATAAGAACTACCAGCCTTTTTGCCATAATCGTCCTGCCGAAAAGATAAAAAATGCTGTTCCTACTCCTGATTTCACCCACTTACTGGCTCTGGCAGATGTTTTTCGTCGCCAAATATGCAATTTCCTCTTGACATACTAATTATACTATGGTATTTTTAGTATGATATGGAGCAAACGATAACTACCAATTTACGGCTTCCTTATACCGACTGGTTGCAAATTAAGACCTTGGCGGCCGAGGCGGGCATGAGCACCAATGAATATCTCAAGTTATTGATTCAGGGATTAAACAACGTGCGCACCCTTACTTCTGGCTGGCTTAAACCGCAAAAGGGAACTTTAACTATCTGGGATTTACCTAAGTTAGCCAAGAAGAAGGATAAGCCGCTTGGCGTTTCGGCAGAGGATAAATTGATTTATGGCTAAAGCGCCCCAAAGCCCTGTTTTTATCGATACCAGTTTCTTTAAGGCGATTCTTGACGAAAAAGATGATTTTTACAAAGAAGCGCTGGGGATTTGGGAGAAACTTCGGGCAGAAAATGCCTCTCTTTTGACTTCCAATTATATTCTTGATGAGGTTTTTACCTTAATCCGCAAGCGAAGCGGGGTGGCGAAAGTGAAGGAATTTCGCGAGCTAGTGATTCAGAACGCTGCCAGTCTAAAGATTATACGCGTCACCGCTGCCGATGAGGCTAATGCCTGGAACTGGTTTTTAGAGGCTTGGCGCGATCTCTCCTTTACCGATTGTGTCTCGTTTGCCCTGATGGAAAGAGTGGGGCTAAAGCGGGTGGCGACTTTTGACCGCCACTTTTCTCAAGCCGGATTCAAAGTGGAAAAATAAGGTGGACCCGGGGGGAATCGGACCCCCTACTCCTCCATGCCATGGAGGCGTGTTACCGGTATACTACGGGCCCTATTTAGTTTTTCTAAGGGAGAATATACCAGTTTGGCTCTTGGAAATCAACCGCGAATAGGGAAGCGGGATTATGACGTTTTCTGGCTGGCCCAGGCGCTTAAGAACCTGGAGACATCAATGGCATTGACTAGGCCCTGATTCCACCGTTCTACCAAGATACCCCAATCCAGCGAGTTCAGCTTCTTATCGTGATTAAGATCAAAATCAGTGATGTCAGCCGCAGGGATTTCCTGAGAACCGCTCTTTAACGAGGAAGGAGAAGGAAGAGGGGCAGGGAGAGAATAGGTGCCGGGCGGAACAGAAGTGGTTCCTTGGGGCAGACAAAGACAAATGCCCGCACCGGCTATGGGCAAGCAATGTTTTGAGCAACAGAGAGACTTTTCGTCCGGACCGCCAACCCCCTCATAGTTCTCAACGCAAGGCCTTAATCCCCAGCCATAATCATATTTCGCCCCGCAGACCATCTTGAAGCCCCTTAGCGTAGCCGCCGCAGGGGAAAGAGCAGGGCAGCCTCCTTCGCCGGTGTTCACGCACCAGGTATTGGCAATGCGGTAGTTGTCGGGATAACTAAGGGTAACCGCCGCAGTGGCGTTAAGATAACTTTGCGGCAGATTAAGGCTGGTGGAGAAGGTGCCGCCGCTGATTATCTGGGGAGCGGGAGTGGCTTGACCAACTGGTTGGCCATTAGCGTCAGTGACAACGCTGGTAATAGAAAAGCCCGGGGCGGGAGGATCAGTTATGAGATTGCCATTTTGGTCCTTGATGCTGACTTTGCCCGAAAAGGGGCAGTCAATATTAAAAGAGAGGTTATTTGCCTTAACCAGAATACTGTTTTTAGTATCCTGTTCAATCAGGCTGTTATTGGCAAAGTCAAAACCGATGGTGGCTGCGCCAGGGCGAGAGAGAGCCTTGAAACGAAGGTTGGCTAGGGCGCCAGAGCCATTGTAGCCATCAAGAACAGCGGTGGTTTCCCAGTCAAAGGAACTGGCTCCGAATTCGATTCTACCGGTATCATTAGCCTTGGCGATGTTTGCCGGGCTATTGAGACTAAAATCGCCGTTGGCGTCACTTGGCGTGAATGTTTTCAAGTTGCCGGGAGATTGGGGGGTGACACTCACCAGTTGGAGCTTAGTCTTGTCAAAAGTAATGGCAAGATCGGCAGCGATCGCGGCTGCCCCGTCGGTGTTGAGGCTAACATAGGCATCAAATTCTTGTCCGACAGGTACTGCAGTCGTGCCGGGAGCAAGAGCGAGAGAAAGATTGGCGTTGGCTCCGATGGCCGCTTGGGTGGTCGCCTTTGGTTCGAGAGTAGCTTTCTCGGTCATGATCTGTCTTTGGGAAGTGAGAACCGTGCCGGCTACAAGCCCGCCGATAAGGAAAAGATAGGAAATCATTCCCCACCAGAAGTTCCCTTTTGCCCAGTATTTATTCATGTTTCTCATAGCAGTGCCCTCAACTCGGCAAAATCAGCGCCGTCAACAACACCGTCTTTGTTCAAGTCGGCCTCTTGGTCGGTAGTGCCATAGCGAGAGAGCATAATTTTCGCGTCCGCTCCGTTCACCTGGCCATCATTATTGAGGTCGCCAGGTAGTTGACCGAGCCCAACTAAGGCAGAACAAGTAAAGCGCTTATCACAGCATGGTTGGCCGGAAAGGCAGCCATCGCCATGCCCAGCGTAATCGCTGGATAGCCAATAGGCGCTTTGTGATTTCCCGGCAGTATTCCAAACGCAAAATTGGGTTCGATTCTCGGGGCCAAAGCCAGTGGTGGTACAAACAGGCTGAGAAGTGGGCTGACCACTAATTAGATTGCGGGCATTGATTTCCATGGGGGATTGGTAGCAGCTCGGCTCATTGGCATAGAGGGGATTTTGGCTTACTTTGACCACCAGACAATCATTCGCATTATGTTTTGTTCCGCCCAAGACTTGTACGCGGCAGCGCTCAAGGGGGCTGAAAGGCAGAGCGGGAGTCGGTCCGATTGGTTCGCAGCAACAGTTTCCATTACCAAGTCTGGTAGACCAAGTTTGGCAGGCTCCCCAGTTAGGATCAGCACAGACATAGCTTTGGAGGGGGCAAGCCACACTATTAATTCGGTAGGAACAGGCGATTGGTGTATTGCAGGCGGAACTGGCAGGCGACTGACAGGCAGTGGAACACTTCATTCCTTGAGCCGCACAAGCCGTAGGGCAGTTTTTTTGGGGATTATTGTAACCGATGCCCACGGGTATCCACTGGGCATTAGCAGCGGAAGCGACACCCGCCTCCGAAGCAGCGGCCACTCCCGCAGAGACAAAGGTTAATTTCGCAGCAATATCCTTGGAGAAAGTGGGCAGCCTCAGGAGTAGGCCCTTGTTTCCTGCGGTGATTTGGCGATCTTCGAGCGAGGCGCCCGTACTGGTATTAAAGATCTGGAGATGATAAGTACCGCCAGAAAGATCTGGTATTTCGAGCACGCCGCAGGAGACATCCGCGATGCCCAGGGGCGAGGCCTTCTTCCTAATCATCTCTACCCAGTCGCTATCGGTGTTTAAAGTCCAAATCATGAGCTTTTCTGACCCTTTCCGGAGCCCTAAGCTTAAAAGCTTATTATTAGGCGAGTAGGTCGCCGGCTTAAACCTCTCTGTATTTCTCAAGTCTTCACCTTCGAGAAAATCGGCCATGGTTTTATAAAACTGATAATTGTATCCCTGCTTGAGGGTTGGATCGATCAAGTTGTTGTGGGGTAGCCACCAGTAGAACGGAGCCACCGCAGCACCTTTCGCCATAAGTGTGGTCCAGACCGCCTGCCGTAACTCATCTACTTGATAGCAACATTTTCCAGATATATTGCAATTAGAATCATACTTACAGTTCCACGCGTAATCCGATCCGGCCGCTTCATTCGCGAGTAGGCCTATTTCGGTTAACCCAATTGGTTTATTGCCGCCGTCGAAATAATCGCGAGAGAACTTAGTTAGTTTATCGTAAAGCGTCATGACTCCTGTTTGGCCAGCTTCGCAACCTGCGTCAGGCTCTGTGCCCTCATGGCCATAAATAGTTCTGCAGCCATACCAGTGCCAGTTAGCGACATCAACGATAGAAAAGTTGCCTTTTACGGTGCTGCCCAAAGTGTCATATAGTCCGTGGTAGCTTAAGGTCAAAAGGCGCTTATGGGGTAGTGGCGTGACATCTTGGTCATTAAGGTAGTCATACATTTTCCTTAGCCAGTCTGTCTTTACTTGAGTTTCATTCCAGAACTCGTAAAAGAGGATGTTGCGGTTATAAAAGTAGCGGGCAGAAAGGTAGCGGAGTTTCCATTGGTAATACTTCTGGGCTTTGGCATCGGTCCAAAAGGCCGGAGACGAATTTTGGGGCAAGGGACCGCCATTAACTTCGTTATAAGGGTTCCACGGCCACTCATTGTAGATTCCGGTAGGTTTTGGCGCGGGAGTCCAGTCCTGGAAAAATCCCTGCCATTCAAATACGGGAATTACATAAATGTTTCTCTCTTTGGCAAAGTCAATTACATGGTCCAGCGCCCAAGCTTGCTTTTGGCGGTTGTCGTAATTGCCAAGACCGCCCTTGCCCCACTCAAAAGAGAAACCCCATCCATTTCCCGGCCCTAGTCTTAAGACATTCATTTTGTTGCTCTTCAGCTCCTCTAACTGTTCTTCGAAAATGTAAGTGCCGCGGCACCACCTGGTGTTGGCGGGGTCGCCAAAGGCGATCGACGACAAAACGTTATTGTTAGTGCCGATTCCATAGAAGAAATTACCCCTTGCGTCTTCAAGATAGTTTTTGTCCTGTGGCGATACCCGGATCGGACCGGGCAGGTTCGTATCACTAACCTGGAACGATCCTGTCGGTAATGTTATTTCCCCGGAACTATCTTTCATCTTTAACTGATAAGTCCACTCCCTGTCGCCGACCTCATTCGGAGAGAAGCGCAATCGCCATTCCCTGTCGCCCTGCACCAAACTTTCCATCGTGTTCCAGCTGCTCGAGGGGTACCAATAATAATCATTTTTTCCCTTATGCAGTAAAGACATATTGCAATAATCCGGACTCGGTACAGAAACCGCTTGGCGCATGAAGTTCGTATAAGCGAAGGCATTCTGGCGGTAGGTCTTTCCCGTGGGAGAGGTGATATCTGCCCAGATATCCACGATATCAGGATCGTAGGGATTGGCCGTGAGCAGTCCCGGGAAAGAAAGCTCAAGTTTGCCATAGAGAGGAACATCTGGGCCGCTTTCGACTGCAATAGGAATACTCTCATAGACATTGACACTATCGCTCTGGCGTACCCAGAGTCCGGGCGTTCTGGTTCCTTCGGAATTTATCGCCCCAAGGTAAAAATTGAGGTTTCTGTTGGCAAAGGAACTCGAGAGGGCGAGTTCGATTTCCAGAGTGAGGATTTTTCCAGACGGAGTCGCATTGAGTAACTTCCAAAATCCGGTAGTGGTATCACCCGGGGCTAAAAGATCGCTGGGGTCAGTTTGGTTCGAGGTAAAGTAGATTTTGTCGGTTGCCCCTTTCAAAAAGCCGCCTATGCCCCAGTCATAATTGAGATAGCAGGAGGGGCCAGTAGAAGAATCAGGGCAGGTTTTGCCCCAATCGGCGCGGTATTGGGTGCCATAATAACGGTAAGTGCCATCATCAAGTCTCTTTATTAAGCCGTGGGCGCTGAACCAGGTACGGTTGGTAACAGGTGATTGATCATCTACCCAAAAGTAAAGCTCTTTTAGGTTTTCTGCTCCTTCTTCTTGCTGGTATTGAAGTGTGATCTTGGTAGCGCGGTCAGTAATGAGGACGCCAGGATAATCGGAGATCTTAAGGGCGGTGGGGGCAGAAAGAGCTCCTTTTGCTTCTCCCGCAGCACCAAGGAGGAAGAAGAAAGCTAAAAGACAGATAAGCGGACTCTTGCCGAGCAATCTTCTCATTTGATGGTATAGTTTCCTCCCAGAGACTTTTCAGGATTAAGAATGTTTTGTCCTCTCGAAGCGAGGATGGACTTTGCACCAAAGGAGATCGCGGTTGAGCTAGTAGCTTCCAGGGCAGTGAGAGTGATCTGACCATATTCTTCCTCGCCGATGAAACCCGCAATACTCCCTTCCTTGACTTCTCCGGCAGCGGAGAGCTGAATTAAGCCAGCTTGGTTATCCGCTCTCTTGATGGGATATTGGGCAAAGATCTTCCCGGGGGTGACTGCTTCGACCTTAAAGACCTTAGGATCAAAGGAGAGAACCGCATCAACGGCATCAATCTGGTAACTGCCGCTATTGAGTTTCAAAGAGAGCGTGATTTTCTCTCCCTTGTTAATTGAACTGGTCCTGGGTGCCAGACTGAAGTAGGCCGGAGAAAGAGTGATCGTGGGAGTAGGGTTAGTTCCCAAAGGAAATCTTGAAGTAGGCGCGCTTACCTTGGGGGAAGGAGCTGGTTTCTTGCCGGTAGTCAGCGTGAGCCCGACGCCAAGGAGAACGGCCAAAAGAACAATAAGAA
>VGNY01000078.1 GCA_016865895.1 Chloroflexota bacterium
TTGACTCCCATATACTCTACTTCTTTGTTAAGCTCCTTAAGCCATTCTGGATACTCTTCGATTTTTCGTCTGCCCTCGCCGGTAAGGGTGGTCAGCATAAGATATACAGCCATCGCTACCTCCTCTTGGTCAGATTTTTGCTCCACTAATTATATGCCCAGTCACCGTGAAATGCCAGTCCATCTTTACCAAGCACCAACTCCCAAGCCTAGGTCTAACACCTTCTTGACAAGGACTACACCTCGTGCTAGTATATGCCTCGTTATCCGAGGCATATCGGTATCCGAGGTATATTTGCCTTAAAACTTGACGAGGGCCCAAGGCGGCAGCTTTATGCTAAAAAAGACTAGATGGAGGTGAAATATAATGAAATGGATAGGTTGGTCCATAGCCGTTCTCGGTATCTGGATTTTGCTTAGCGGGATTATAGGTGCCCTTAATTGGGTAAGCATCATCTGCGGCGTGGTAATCGCCGTACTAGCAATCATCGGAGCAATACGGGCTTAGCCAGCTCATACTACGTATGATTAATGGCTACAGCACTAAACCCTAGCAACTAACGGCAGCGCTGCTGCCTTGGCCTTACTGGAGATGGGATATGGCTAGCATCGCTATTGTCACCGACAGTATTGCCTGCATTACAAAAGAGCAAACTGAGAGGTATGGGATTAGGATAGTCCCAGCTAATATTCTGTTTAATGGTCAGGTTTATCGAGACTTCCTAGATATAAGCCCAGCTCAAGCTTACGAGTTCCTTGAGAAAGCTCCAGAATTTTGGAAAAGTTCCGCAGCCTCTCCCGAGGACTATGTTAAAGTCTATCATGAGCTTAGTGAATATGTTCAGAGCATCCTCGTAGTTACTATATCTTCAAAGCTAAGTATGTTCTACACCAGTGCTCAAACTGCTAAAGAAATAATCAGAGAAAAGTTGTCCCACATTGAAATCGATGTCCTTGATAGCGGGACTGCTGCTGCAGCTGAAGGCCTTATCGCTCTGGCAGCAGCTCAAGCTGCCGCTGAAGGCAGGAATTTTAAAGAAGTAATTGTCACCGCCAAAAAGGTTAAGGAGCGAGTCGGTTTTGTTGGTCTCTTGGAAACAATCCGTCACGTCTATAGAACCGGAAGAATACCTAGAATCGCTTCTGAGATAGGCTCGATACTTCCCGTTAAGCCTATTCTCACAAGTTCTAGCGGAGCTATCCACTTCTCTGGTGCTGTAAGCACTAAACGGAGCGGGATTGAAATAATGCTCCAGATAGTGAAAAGGCACGTAGGTAATTCAGAAATAGTTCATGTGGCAGTAATGCATGCCGATGCTTTTGAAGAAGCCGAAGAGCTTAAGGAGAGGATAGCCAAAGAGTTTAATTGCGTTGAGCTTTTTATCACCGATTTCAGCCCTATTATGGGTTATGCTACCGGCCGAGGAACACTGGCTCTAGCTTTTTATAGAGGGGACTAATGATGATTAATGATCCTTTAGTTGTGGTTCTTGCAGCATCTATTGTTCTTTTAATCCAAAGACAATCCTCGATTCTGCTTAATATATCCCCTCGTTCTCATCTTACTTACAGTTCTGAAACGCTTTCAGATAAGCAGGATAACATATCTGACTGACAATTGTTCAAGAAATGCTGCTAGTCACTATTAGGGGCACCATAATGTATGACAATAAGAGGTCATGGGCTGTATGCTATAATACCTTGTACTACAAGGTATATCGCACATATAGTTAGGGGGCATCCGAGCAGTGGATATACTTTACTCTGTGTTATTGGTTTTGGGCGCTTTTTGGCTTGGCGCCTGTATGTTTTCGTCGTGGATCGGCAAGTGGCTGTTGGGCAAGGACATAAGGAACTACGGCGATGGCAACCCGGGGGCATACAATGTCTTCAGAGCTGGCGGACGAAAGGCAGGTGTTTTGGCTCTGGTTTTGGACATAGGAAAAGGTGTGCCTTTCGTGGTGCTGGCGCACTATTTCTTCAGGCTTCCAGAAGTAGCAGTGATGACAGTAGGGTTATGCGCCATACTGGGACACGCTTTCTCCCCTTTGCTTGGGTTCAAAGGAGGCAAGGCGCTGACAGTCACTCTTGGTGTCCTGCTAGCACTACCTCAACACGAGATATTGTTTTCGGCTCTTGTCTTTGTGTTCTTGGGTTTTCTATTAGTGGACGTCGATGCATGGAAGGTGATGTTTGGGATGGTAGCTTCTTTGATTTATCTGGTAATTGCCAAAGGCCTCTCGTTAGAGCCGCTGTTTATGCTTTGTGTGATGGCAATTCTGGTGGCAAAACACTTTGATGACCTGAAAACCATACCGAGGTTTAGGGGAAAGCTCATAACATGGCTGCAAGATAAGAAAGTACGAACTTAGGCCGGCAACAATAGGATTTAGAGAATGCTATACCAGATAATAGTAGCTGTCTGCTTGGTCGGCTTTGCCATAAATGTCGTTCTTAATTTGAGAGCACTGAGGACACTCAGGAAGCCGGGTGATGATAGCAAACTGCCAGAACCAGCACCTTTTGTTTCTGTACTCATCCCGGCGAGGAATGAAGAGGAAAATATAGTAGTCTGCTTAGAATCTCTACAGAAACAGGACTATCCCAACTTTGAAATCTTGGTATTGGATGATAATTCTACTGACAGAACTGCCGAGCTGGTGAGTCAGATAGCGACTAAGGATGACCGAATCCGACTGATAAGGGGTGAACCGCTCCCTGAAGGCTGGGCGGGTAAACCTTTTGCCTGCTATCAGCTTGCTGAAAAGGCGACAGGTTCGTGGTTGCTGTTTGTTGATGCCGATACTACGTCTGCCGCGAGCATGCTACAGAGCGTGATAGCTCTGGCTCTTGAGCTTAAGCCTTCGCTGCTCTCCGGATTCCCTCGCCAGCTGGCTAATTCTCTGCCTGAGAAAATTGCCATGCCAGTATTATATTTCGTCATCACGAGCTGGATGCCACTATGGTGGCTGCACCGTTCAAGAGAGCCAAAGCCATCGCTGGCTATCGGTCAGTTTTTGCTTTTCCCCAGGGATGAATACTGGCGGATTGGCGGGCACAAGGTAGTGAGTTCTAGAATACTAGAAGATGTCTGGCTAGGTGTTGAGGTAGTTCGACATGGTGGCCGGCATATCGCAGTTGATTTATCGCCGGTGTTTTCAACGCGCATGTACCGAGACATAGGGGGAATGTGGGAAGGTTTTGTCAAATGGATATATTCCGTGGCAGCCCTATCCCGTGCAGCGCTGATTGGGTTGATAATAGCCGGCGGTATTTTCTATCTGGCTCCATTTTACTGGCTATGGAATGCCTATTTTTCACTGTTTGCTCCTACCGAGTGGCGATTTGTTGTTGCTTTCCAAGTAGCCTTAATACTATTTATGCGCTGGCTTGTAGACAGCCGCTTGAAACAACCGCTTATCTCTACCTTCCTGCATCCAATAGGCTTTTCCTTTCTTTTTGCCGCTGGCCTTTACGGTGCTTGGCGAGAAGTGGTCCATCAAGGTGTTCGCTGGAAAGGTCGGACATATGACGAAGTCTCCGGGGTAGAGTGAAATTTGGGCTAGATGCCGGTACTAGCAAAGTGAAGCCAGCCGTCTTAAACCCGCTAGCCTTGATATTTAATGTGAAGTAGGTGGTTAAGGGAGAACTTTGGAATCAATACTGAACAATAAGGTGCTAATTGTTCCTATTATTGCCTGGTGCGTGGCGCAGTCGCTGAAAGTCATTATTTCATCGGTAAGGGCAGACATTTGAAACTATCCAGTTTCACTACCATGGGCGGCATGCCCAGTTCACATACTGCCTTGGTCTGTGCTTTAGCTACAACTGTAGCCCTGGTCCATGGTATAGGTTCGACACTTTTCGCCATTGCCGCCTTTTTTGCTCTAATTGTGATGTATGATGCTGCCGGTGTGCGACAGACGGTAAGTAATCAGTCCACAATCCTCAATCGCATGTTGGAGGAGCTTTTTAAAGGGCAGCCAGCGTTTCAGCAACGCCTGCGAGAGCTTATAGGCCACACCAAGTTTGAGATCGCTGCTGGAGCTGGGTTGGGGATATCTATCGGATTACTACTGGCTTGGGATTGGTAGCGGGCTGAGTAAAACCTATCCCTATTAGCATTTCCTTTCGTTCCTTTGAGGTTGCGCCCACATTTTGGCTAATTGTTGGATTGTGCAAGGTACCAAGGTTGAAGACTGAGGTATTGATTCAAAGGCAGCATATACACCAAGAGTATTCCCAATGTAGCTCAGGCTGTCCGAAAATGGTTTGCAGATTGAGCTGAGTGGGAAGTCGAACTCATAAATAGGCGTGTTATCGGTTTGGAGTGGGTAATCATTTTCAATTTAGTCTTTGTTTTAGCCCAAAGTGAGAGATAAAATTTCCAGTCTGGACTTTTCGGATAGCCTGTTTTGCAACTAGGCTAAAGCCTCACCGCTACATTAGTAAACAATCCCCTCTCTTTTGTTCGACTTGACACTACAAGGTAGAAAGACTAAAATTTGCTTTTGCTAGTTACCCATGTTAGTAACCATATTTATCAAGGAAGGAGTGATGTCATGTGCCTGAAGTAAGACTTTCGCAGGGAGAGAGTTTTGAGAGCCTGCTACGGCGGTTCAGCAAGAAAGTGCAGCAAGAAGGCATAATAAGCGAAACTCGCCGTCGCGGATTCTATGAAAAGCCTAGCATAAAACGGAAGCGGAAGGAAGCGGCAAAACGGCGCAAAAGCGCCAGGAGCAGCTAGAAGATGACTCTGGCTCAAAAAATCAGAAATGACCTCGAACAGTCAATAAGAAAAGAGGACAAACGACGGTGTTTGGTACTACGTTCGGTCCTGGCTAGCATAAGAAACGCCGAAATTGCCCAACAAAAAGATTTAGACGACAGTGGTATATTAGTTGTTATAGATAAAGAAGCCAAGATGCGTCGTGAGAGCATCGAGGCTTTTGAGAAAGGCAACCGCCCGGATTTAGTGGCTAATGAGAAAGCAGAACTGGCAATTCTGCTAGAGTATCTGCCCGAGCAGATGAGCCGGGAAGAGATTGCAGCCGCAGCCCGTAAGATAATCGGCGAATTAGGGGCAACAAGCCAGAAGGACAAAGGTAAAGTCATGTCCCAGCTTATACCCCAGCTTAGAGGAAGAGCTCAAGGCCAAGAAGTGAGCGATGTTGTCTCAGAACTACTGAGCAGCATCTAGATATCGCATCTTGCCCTTTTATCCTTAATGGGATAATATTCGGCGGCAGAGCATGCCGCCATCTTTATCTTTTATCCAGGATATATACTCATGAAGTTCGGCATAATTATCTTTCCCGGCACTTGGAGCGATAGGGACTGTTATTACGCCATCAAAGATATCCTGAGACAGAAAGTTGACTATATCTGGCATAAGGAGACCGACCTTTCCGATTATGACTGCATCATACTGCCCGGTGGCTTTTCTTACGGTGATTACCTGCGACCGGGGGCTATCGCCCGCTTTTCTCCCATAATGCCATCACTTGAGCATTTCGCTTCCCAGGGCAAGCTGGTTATCGGAATCTGCAACGGCTTTCAGATTCTATGTGAATCCGGACTTCTCCCCGGGGCGCTATTGCGCAATGAGCATCTGGAATACCGCTGTCAGTGGACGCATCTCAAGACAGAAAACACCTCTACCGCCTTCACCTCACAGTGTCAAAATGGGCAGGTGCTCAAGATTCCCATCTCCCATTACGAAGGCAGATATTATGCCAATGATGCCACTCTAGCAGAGCTGGAAGCTGACAAACGCGTTGTTTTTCGCTACTCAACGTCAACAGGTGACATAATCGACTCAGCTAATCCTAATGGTTCATTACACAACATCGCTGGTATTATCAATAAAAGTGGCAATGTACTGGGGATGATGCCACATCCCGAGCGCGCCTGCGAGCCCCTCTTAGGCAGCAGCGACGGCAATTTAATCTGGGAGTCAATAATTGCCAATATCTAAAGAAATATTGGACGAAATTGCCCTAAGCGAGAAGGAGTACCAGCTCATAGTGGAACGGCTGGGCAGAGAGCCGACTGAAGTGGAGCTGGGAATGTTTGGTGCGCTGTGGAGCGAGCATTGCGGTTACAAGCACTCTAAAGCTTTGCTCAAAAACTTCCCATCGAGGAGCAAACGTGTGCTGGTGAAGCCAGGCGAGGAAAATGCTGGAGTGGTGGACATCGGCGATGGACTGGTAGTTGTAATGAAGATAGAGTCCCACAACCATCCTTCGGCAATCGAGCCATATCAAGGAGCAGCTACCGGCGTGGGAGGCATCGTTCGGGATATTTTCACTATGGGAGCAAGGCCAATTGCTCTGCTTAACTCCCTTCGCTTCGGACCCTTAAGCGACCCCCGCAATCGTTATCTTTTCGGGGGTGTGGTTGGTGGCATCGCTGGCTATGGCAATTGCCTCGGGATACCTGATATCGGCGGTGAGGTTTTCTTCGCCGATTGCTATTCGGCTAATCCACTGGTCAATGCCCTGTGCCTGGGTATCGCTGAAGCCAAGCATCTGGTGAAGGCGAGAGCCTATGGAGAAGGAAATCTGCTGATGCTGGTGGGAGCTGATACCGGCCGTGATGGACTTCACGGTGCCTCTGGCCTGGCATCGAGGACATTTGAAGAGGAGCGGGAGCTAAGGTCAACAGTCCAGGTGGGCAATCCATTTCTGGAGAAACTGCTTATAGAAGCCTGCTTAGAGCTAGCTGAAACCGACTGGATTGCTGGCATGCAGGACTTGGGTGCCGCTGGACTGACTAGCTCAGCAGTGGAATCAGCAGCCAGAGGTGGTGGTGGCATCGAAATAGACGTCCTTAAAGTGCCACGCCGCGAGAAAGGCATGACCCCTTACGAGGTTATGCTGTCCGAATCCCAGGAGAGGATGTTGGTGGTGGTGAAGAAGGGGTATGAGGATAAAGTGAAGGCTTTATTCGACCGCTGGGAGCTGCGCTCAGACATAATCGGGCAGGTGACCGACGATGGATTAGCCAGAATAAAAGAAGGGGAAGAGGTGGTGGCTGAGGTGCCAGTAAATCTGCTGACCTCACCACCCATCTACAAGCGGCGGGTTAAGAAGCCAGACTGGCTGGAAAGACTGCAAGCCTTCAACGTGTCTTCAATTCCTGATTTACCACCGAAGAGAGCCGGCTCGACTCTTCTCCATTTGCTAGCATCGCCCAACATCGCCAGTAAGCGCTGCGTATATCGCCAGTACGACCACCAGGTAGGTAACAATACGGTAGTCCTGCCGGGCAACGACGCTGGAGTATTACGTATCAAAGGAACAAAGAAAGCTATCGCACTGACTACTGACGGCAATGCCCGATACTGCTATGTAAATCCCTACCTTGGCGGCGTCATCGCTGTGGCCGAAGCAGCCAGAAACCTGGCCTGCAGCGGCGCTCAGCCTCTGGCTATCACCAACTGTCTCAATTTCGGCAATCCAGAGAAGGATGACGTTTACTATCAATTAAAAGAGTGCATTTCCGGCATGGCTCGAGCCTGCCGAGAGCTGAAAATCCCGGTTATCAGCGGCAACGTCAGCCTGTACAACGAGACCAAAAGCGAAGCCATATATCCCACCCCAGTGGTAGGAATGGTCGGGCTTATCGAAGATACAAATAAGCACAGCACTTCTGGATTCAAAAATGAAGGCGACCGGGTGTTTTTACTAGGAGACAGCCAAACAGTTGACAGCAGTATCGGCAGCAGCGAATATCTTTCACTGATACACGGTATAATAAAGGGAAACCCATATGTTGATTTGGGAATGGAGAAACGGCTGCAGCGATGTTGCCTCGAGGCAATCAGACGAGGGTTAATAAACTCAGCCCACGATTGCTCCGAAGGTGGTCTAGCAGTCGCTTTGGCAGAGAGTTGCTTAGCTAACGGCCTTGGCTTTGTCAGCAATGACTGGAGGGTAGAAGGAAGGCTGGATGCATCTCTCTTCGGAGAAGCTCAATCAAGGATTGTTGTTTCAGTAACCCCCAGAGCTGTCTGGAAACTAGAAAAACTGGCTGCTCGCTGGCAAATAGGAGCAAAAGAGCTCGGCACAGTGGGTGGCAAACGGCTGATATTGAAAGGTTACATAGATTTATCGCTTAAGCAAGTAGGGAAGGCATGGTGGGGTGGACTTGAGAAGTTACTATAGGAGGAAACGACTTGGCTGAAATCTGTCCTTTTTCGGGCGTACGCTACAACCAGGAAATCATCAAAGACCTGGCTTCAGTTATCTGCCCGCCATACGATATCATCTCTCCAGAAGAGCAAAAAGCCTACTATGAGAAAAGCGAATACAATGCGGTGCGACTTGAGCACGGGTTGGAACTTCCCAAAGATACAAAAACTGATAACAAGCATGCCAGAGCCAATGCCGCCTTCAACCAGTGGCTAAAAGACCGTGTGCTGGTGATAGACCACGTACCTTCTTTCTATCTTCATGAACATACCTTCACCTACCAGAGCACCAAAAGAAGGCGCCTCGGGCTAATGGCTTGTGTCAGATTGGAGCCCTGGGAGAAAAAGATTATATTTCCCCATGAAAGCACAGTATCAGGAATTAAAAGCGACCGCCTGGACTTAATGCGAGCCTGTAACGCCAACTTCAGCCCGCTCCTTGGTCTCTACGAAGACCCTGGGCAAAGAGTTGCTAAGTTGCTCACTTCGCAGACCAGCCGCAAACCGGTGATTGACTTTGCTGACTCCGGTGAGGCACACAAGCTCTGGATAGCCAACGAACCGGAATTCGTCCAGCGGGTCAGTCACTTTTTAGCCTCCAAGCCCATCTACATCGCCGATGGACACCATCGTTATGAGACGGCACTAGCTTACCGAGATGAAAAGCGGCAAAATACCTCCCCAGTCACCGGTGAAGAAGCTTTCAATTTCGTCATGATGACGCTGGTGTCCTTCTCTGACACTGGTCTGGTAATGCTACCTGTCCACCGGCTGCTACGCGGCATATCTTATGAAACTATAGCTAAATTCAAAAGCTATGTGGAAACGCTCTTCAAAATGCAATCCGCCCCACTGGATGAAACCGGCCTCCCTGAGATAAGTGGAGCAACCACAAGGGTTCTAGGACTGGAGCAAAGCAGCATCACAGCTTTGAGACTACATCAGTCAGCCTCTGTAGCGGAAGTGGCCGAACATCACTCCCAGGCTTACAAAAGGTTGGAGGTCAGTATTGTTCAGCATTTCCTTATGGACTGGTTACTGGCCCACGACAAAAAGGCTACCGTGGCGTACACTCCAAATGCAGTACAAGCCCGCAAGATGGTTGAAAGCGGTGAATACCAACTAGCTTTTCTACTGAATCCCATCCCGGTGTCGACTATCAAGATACTGGCTGATGCCAACGACAGAATGCCCGGAAAGTCAACTTACTTCTATCCCAAACTGCCCACCGGGCTGGTCATCAACCGCCTCGAGGGGACCTTATAAATGCAAACCACGACGGTCACCCGTAGGCGGGTGCCCCGTAGGTTAAATGGCAAACCAAAAGTCAAAAAATATTTCCCTCTCCCTTGACGGGAGAGGATTAAGGTGAGGGTGTCCCGATAAGTTCCCCGATAAATCGGGGGGTGAATCGGGATTGCATTTTAAACTGTCATTTTGATTTTTGACCTTTAAATTTTGTTTTTGTTTTCGATTTAGAGTTTAGTGTTTGGGATTTTTGGGCCCACCAATGTAGTGCGACCTTTTATCCCGACTAGTCGGGATTTAAGGTCGCCCGTGGGGGGTGAAGGCGAGGCTGAAGCCTCACACTACAGGCCTCCACTCAAAGCGTGCTTTACCTCTTCTCTCCTCAACTGCTCAGCATTTAAAGCATAAGGGGTAGCCTAGAACATCCGCTCTAGGCACGATTGGAGCAGATGCTCCCATCTACCCGACGCAAAATATGTTTTTTGCCTTTGCCAGATGCCAAAATTTACATGTAGTCTCGACCCTTCAGGGTCGAGTTCCCTAAGTTACCCCGCCTAGCCTTGCGGGGGACGCGGCTACGCAGGAGGTGTCATTGTGAGCCCCGATACAATCGGGGCGTGGCAATCCCGGGAGGTATGACGGGGGACATTGACATTGGTATGGGCGAGGCTAAAGCCTCGCACTACCGACCTCCGCTCAAGGCGCGCTTTACTTCTCTCCTCAACTGCTCAGCAGTAAACGGCTTGTCAATACGGGCAACCTTGGTCTCCGAGAGGAACTTCTCCGTAGCCGCGCTCACAATATCGCCGGTGATGAACACCACTCTCCGGGCTAATGACTTGGCTATCTTTTGAATACGCCTGTATAATTCAGCGCCATCCATGCCCGGCATCTTGATATCCAGCAATATCAGATTGTATCTCTGGTCTGCAATCATCTTCAGGGCATCAGCAGCATTATCTATTGTATCTACCTCGTAACCTTCACCACCTAGCACCCGTTTCACCAGCTCCCTAACCACCTGCTCATCATCCACCATCAGTATCCTGGCTTTGGTCACCTTTTCAGACTCTTCTACAACTGGCTCAACTGGCTCCGGCAGTTCGGCTTCGGTAACTACAGGCAACTCCACGATAAAGGTAGCGCCTTTGCCCGGCTTGCTTTCAGCATATATCTTCCCGTTATGTTCGGCTATTATGCCATAGCACAGGCTCAAGCCCAGCCCAGTCCCCTGACCTACCTCTCTGGTGGTGAAGAAGGGGTCGAAGATTCTATCCATTAGCTCCGGTTTTATCCCCGGGCCATCGTCTTTGACTGATATCTTGATGATGTTATCGCTCTTTTCCGTGGTTATGGTGAGCTTGCCCCTGCCATGAGCTAATTTCATCTCTGTCTCGGCATTGACGATTAGGTTCAGCAGCACCTGCTGTATTTGGCCCGGGTCAGCCACAGTTTCGGGCACATCAGGAGCCAGCTTAATAGTAACCTTGATATTGTTGACCTTCAGGTGATAATCTCGCAGTGCCAGGGTGCTCTCTATAAGCTCGTTAATATCAACATATCTTCGCTCCGGCTTGGTCTGGCGAGAGAAAGCCAGCAGCCGCTTCACGATGCCGGCCATCCGTTGAGAGCCTTCATTGATAGCTGTCAAATCTTTCCTGATGTCAAAAGGGACATCCTCTCGGTCCATAAGCAACTGGGCGTAGCCGATAACGCCGGTGAGGGGGTTATTTATCTCGTGGGCGACGCCGGCTGCCATCTCGCCCACAGAAGCCAGGCGGCTGGAAATCTGGGCTTTCTGCTCCAGTTGTTTCCTCTCTTCTTCTGCCTTCTTGCGTTCGGTGATGTCGCGGCCGACTCCGCGAAATCCAATAATTTCACCTCCATGGCTGCGCAAAAGAGAA
>VGNY01000079.1 GCA_016865895.1 Chloroflexota bacterium
CGCTCCCGTTCAAAAACTGTTTGGCCTGTTCTATTGTGGTTAGCTTCTCATCGTTCATGATCAGTTGCATGTCCCAATCATAAATGAGTTGCCTGTTTCAGGCTCACCTTGCATCAGAAATCGGTGCTCCCTCCAGGCTCATCTTGTATTGGAAGAGACTCTGGCTTGACAAAATGAAAAATGGGTGTTATACTATATGTTTATTGTATCGATATGCCTTTGCAGTCTTTTACTAACACCTTCCCCGATTACAGTCCATAGTTACAATCCTTTTTCTGATTGATTTGAGTACAGTTTTGAGACGTTACTTCATTATTTCTAGGTAGGTGAGTTTATGTCTATTTCGTTGATACCTGAGAAGCGAAGCGTTGCTTTGGAGAAGAGAAAATCATACGCTAAATTACCTGAGGTACTGGAAATCCCAAATCTTATTCGAGTTCAACTCGATTCTTATCGCTGGTTTTTGGAAGAGGGACTGAGAGAGCTTTTTGCGGAGGTCTCACCGGTTCATGATTTCACTGGAACGCGGCTGGAGTTACATTTCGATGGCTACGAGTTCCACCAACCTCCGTATTCCGTAGACCAATGCCGTCAGCGAGATATGACCTATGTAGCTCCACTCTATGTTAGATCCAGATTGGTGGTTAAAGAGACCGGAGAGATTAAGGAGCAAGTGATATTCTTCGGTGATATTCCCCTTATGACAGAGAAAGGCACTTTTATAGTCAGCGGAGCCGAAAGAGTAGTAGTCAATCAATTGCTTCGGTCTCCGGGCATTTATTTCAGCTTGCAAGAAGATCTGGCTAGTGGACGTGAGCTATGCTCTGCTAAATTAATTCCCGAACATGGTGCTTGGCTAGAGTTTGAAACATCCAGCAGGGATGTTATTTTCGTAAAAGTTGATGGCAAGAGGAAGATCCCTGTGGCGATTTTGTTACGTGCTATTGGCTATGACGACGATAGTGAGCTACTTGGACTCTTCCAACATGAAGATATCTCGTCAGAACATGCCTTTATACAATCTACAATAGAAAGAGAACCTTCTGTTAGGACTAGAGCAGAATCTCTGATTGATATCTATAAGCGATTGCGCCCTGGCGAACCGCCTACTGTTGAAAATGCGCAATCACTTTTGAATAATCTTTTCTTCAATCCTAGGCGCTATGACTTAGGTAGAGTTGGACGATATAAGCTAAACAATAGGTTGGGTCTTGACATTGACGAGCACCATCGCTGCCTAACGTCACAAGATTTTGTAGAGATAGTGCGGCGAATTATCAAGATTAATAATGGGAAAGAAGAACCTGATGACATTGACCATCTGCGTAATCGACGGGTTCGGACAGTAGGACACCTTGTACAGAATCAGTTTCGTATCGGGTTACTGCGTTTGGAACGGACGATCAAAGAACGCATGAGCATTGTGGGACCAGAAGCTGCAACTCCAGCTACTTTAATTAATAACCGTCCTATAGTTGCTACAATGAGGGAGTTTTTTGGAGGTTCACAGCTCTCTCAATTCATGGACCAAACTAACCCATTAGCCGAGTTGACTCATAAGCGACGTCTCTCAGCAATGGGCCCAGGAGGGCTTTCTCGAGAGCGTGCCGGCTTTGATGTTCGTGATGTGCACCACTCCCACTATGGAAAAATCTGCCCTATAGAGACACCAGAGGGGCCGAATATCGGTCTTATCGGTTCTTTGGCTACCTATGCCCGGGTCAATCGCTATGGCTTTATAGAGACACCTTACCGTAAGGTCATCCATGAGGTGCCTAATACTGTTGAAAACCTCATAGATAGAACAACGTCGGAGGACATTTTGGACCCAAATGAAAAGCTCCTTGTAGCCAGAAAGACTTTACTCACTAAAGAAATTGCTCGAAAGATAGCCTCTTTGTCCTCTCGGGCTGTCAAAGTGGTTCCTTTTGTCTCTGAACAGATTGAGTATCTAACCGCTGATGAAGAAGAACGATATTCGATTGCCCAGGCTAATACTCTTCTTAACCAGCGAGACGAATTTGTTGAAGATAGAATTGGCGTCATAAGAGGTGGTAAATATCTAAAGGAACCCGCAGAAAAGATAGATTACATGGATGTCTCACCGAAGCAGGTTTTCAGTGTCACAACCTCTCTTATACCTTTTCTGGAGCATGATGATGCTAACAGGGCTCTGATGGGGTCGAATATGCAGCGTCAAGCCGTGCCACTGTTGCGCCCTGAAGCTCCATTAATAGCTACCGGAATGGAAAGAGAGGTGGCCAAGTACAGTGGACAGGTTGTATTTGCCCACGAGGATGGTGAAATCGTTTCAGTCACCAATACCCAGGTAATGATTAGGGATGGCGATGGGAAAGAGCATGTTTATCCATTGATGAAGTTTGTTAGAACTAATCAAGGAACCTGCATCAATCAGCGCCCTATAGTGTCCAAAGGCGATAAGGTCAAAAGGAGACAGGTTATAGCCGATGGTTCAGCAACAGATCGAGGTGAGCTTGCTTTAGGACAGAACATCCTTTGTGCCTTTATGAGCTGGCGAGGATACAATTTTGAGGATGCTGTTATCATCAGCGATAGGTTGGTCAAGCATGATAGGTTTACATCTGTCCACATTGAGAAGTATGAAATTGAAGCCCGTGAGACAAAGCTCGGCTTAGAGGAAATAACTAGAGATATACCTAATGTAGGTGAGGAAAGTCTGCGTGACCTGGATGAATCTGGTATCATCCGCATAGGCGCTGAAGTTGATCCAGGTTCTATCTTGGTGGGCAAGATCAGTCCGAAAGGAGAAACTGAGTTAACTGCTGAAGAAAAATTGCTACGAGCCATCTTTGGTGAGAAGGCCCGCGAGGTAAAGGATAGCTCTCTCAGAGTACCGCATGGCGAGTGGGGCAAGGTAATCGATGTCAAGATTTTCTCCCGAGATGAGCACGATGATTTGCCTGCAGGTGTCCATTGTCTAGTACGGGTATGGGTTGCACAGAAGCGGAAAATCTCTGTTGGGGACAAAATGGCGGGCAGACATGGTAATAAAGGCGTTATCTCCTGTATCTTGCCCGAAGAGGATATGCCTTTCCTGCCTGACGGTAGGCCAGTGGATATAATTCTTAATCCTATTGGTGTGCCGTCACGCATGAATATAGGTCAAATTCTGGAGACCCACTTAGGCTGGGCTGCTGAAACACTAGGTCTCAAAGTACTTAATCCGATTTTTGACGGAGCTAATGATATTGTTATTGAGGATGCCCTGGCTAGGGCGTGGATAGTTCGGCATTTAGGTGCTATCAATCAAGTCAGTCAAGGTGATTTTGACTCTTTTGTGCTTGACAGGGCAAAGACTTGGCTTGCCGATAATGGGTACAATGCTGAGAAGGTATTTGATGATTGCTATCTTGGAGAGGCGAGAAGGGTTTGCCTTCGCTTATGGCTTGAAACTCTAGGTGTTAAGGTTTACGGGCTTAGTGATGAGCAAGTGGAGGAGCTGGTAGAAAAATCTTATCTTGAACAAAAACAGTCGCCACCTGTATTCGGCAAAGTTGCTCTCCGTGACGGGCGAACCGGTGAACCGTTTGACCAACCGATAACTGTGGGCAGCATTTACATGATGAAGCTTATTCACCTCGTTGAGGACAAAGTGCATGCTCGGTCTACCGGCCCTTATTCTTTGATTACACAGCAGCCTCTTGGCGGTAAAGCTCAATTTGGTGGGCAACGCTTTGGTGAGATGGAGGTGTGGGCGTTAGAAGCCTATGGCGCCAGTCACACACTTCAGGAGCTGCTTACTGTTAAATCAGATGACGTAGCTGGTAGAGCCAAGGCTTATGAATCCCTTGTTAAAGGTGAAGATATATTCCAACCAGGCGTTCCTGAATCTTTTAAGGTTTTGTTCATGGAATTGCGCAGCCTGGGTCTAGCTGTTGAGCTACTTAACGAGGAAGAGGAGATGGTGAGCTTCCTTGAAGAAAGAAAGAAAGTTGGGACGAAGCGTGGAGATTTGAGCTAAAGGAGATATATGATTGAAGTCAATGATTTTAATGCCATCCGTATTTCACTGGCTTCGCCAGAACAGATTAGAAGCTGGTCCTATGGCGAGGTAACTGAGCCTGAGACAATTAATTATCGAACTCTAAAACCAGAGAAGGATGGGCTTTTTTGTGAGAGAATTTTTGGGCCAACCAAGAATTACGAATGCTACTGTGGGAAGTACAAGAAGATACGTTATCGTGGTGTTACCTGTGATAGATGTGGGGTTACAGTAGAACATTCTAGGGTGCGCAGGACGCGTATGGGCCATGTCGAACTAGCAGCTCCAGTAGCTCACGTTTGGTTTGCTAAAGGCGTACCTAGTCGGCTAGCGTTGCTTCTTGATGTCTCACCACGAAACTTGGAGCGTGTGCTTTACTTTGCGCAATATATCATTATTTCAGTTGATGAAGCAGCATGTGAGGAGAGGATTAGAAAACTTAAAGAGAAACTCTCGCAGCATATTGTTGAGAGAGAGCGGTTGTTGGAGAATCGGGTGGCGGAGATGGAAGCAAAAACTCAGTCGCATCCAGACCAAGAGACTGTGGAAAAGGTGAATCAGATTAGGCGTGATTTCGTCGAGAAAAAGGCTGAGCTCGAGGGTGAGCTGCAGACAAAAATATCAGAGCTGGAAAACTTGCGATCGCTAGTGCTTCTTAGTGAAAGTCAATATCAGGAGCTTAAAGATGAATTCGGTGACTTTTTTGAAGTTGGGATGGGGGCAGAAGCGATACTGGATATTCTTAAAGATGTTGACCTTGAAAAGCTACGCTTAAATCTTATTGAGGAGGTTAAGTCGAGTTCGGGTCAGCGCCGTAAGAAGGCCAGTAAGCGATTGCGGGTGGTTGAAGCCTTCTGGCGTAGTGGTAATAAACCTGAGTGGATGATATTAACCGTGCTTCCGGTATTACCGCCCGAGCTTCGTCCGATAGTCCAATTAGATGGCGGACGATTTGCTACCAGCGATCTCAATGATCTTTACCGGCGTGTGATTAACCGCAATAATCGCCTCAGGCGGTTGATTGATTTGGGAGCTCCAGAAATTATCATTCGCAACGAAAAGCGTATGCTTCAAGAGGCTGTGGATGCGCTTGTAGACAGTGGGCGGAAGGGACGAGCACCGATACTTGCAGGCACCCACAGGCTAAAGTCACTATCTGATATGCTTCGTGGTAAGCAGGGGCGTTTCCGCCAGAACCTTTTAGGTAAGCGAGTGGACTATAGTGGCCGTTCAGTCATTGTTGTTGGGCCTGAATTACAGCTCCACCAGTGTGGTTTGCCCAAGCATATGGCTTTGGAGTTGTTTAAGCCTTTTGTTATGCGCCGACTGATCGAGCAAGGCTATGCCCACAACATCAAAAGTGCTCGAAGGCAAGTAGAGAAAGCTAGACCAGAGGTGTGGGACATTCTGGCTGAGGTGGTTAAGGAGCGCCCGGTATTGCTTAACCGAGCTCCAACACTGCATCGATTAAGCATTCAGGCTTTCGAGCCTGTGCTTATTGATGGTAGCGCAATCCAAATTCATCCTTTAGTATGTGCTGCTTTTAATGCTGATTTTGACGGCGACCAAATGGCTGTTCACGTGCCTCTCTCTCGGGCTGCAGTAAGAGAAGCTAGAGAACGCATGCTTAGTATTTATAACATGTTGTTGCCGAGTTGCGGTGAGCCAGTGATGACGCCTACTCTAGACATGGTTCTAGGTTGTTACTATCTCACTAATATTCGACCTGGGGCTAAGGGTGAGGGGATGCGCTTCAGTGATTTCGAAGAAGCTAAACTTGCCTATGCACTGGAAATCATTAACTTAGATGCTGAAATAGAGGTGAGAAGTGAGGATATGGAGGCACAGAGATTGAAGACCAGTGTTGGTCGAATTCTGTTCAATGATGTCATTCCTCCCGAGTTTAGGTTCTACAACCAAGTAATGGACAAAGCCTCTTTGAAGCGCTTGGTGCTAGATTGCTATCGTTTATTGGGGAATGTCCCCACTGTTTCCATGCTTGACAGTCTTAAGCAACTAGGCTTTGAGTACGCTACTAGATCTGGTACCACTATTGCCGCAAAAGACATTGAAGTGCCTCGGAATAAAGCAAAGCTTCTTGAAGAGGGTGATGAGAGAATAGCTGTTATCGAAAGCCAGTTTAACCGAGGGCTTATCACGGAGGACGAGCGTTACAGTAGCGCAATCCAAGTTTGGACGGAGACTACAGATAAAATCACAGAAACGATTTCTCAATCATTAGACCGCTATGGTGGTATCTATATGATGGCGACCTCTGGGGCAAAGGGGAATATTTCACAGATTAGGCAGATGGCTGGCATACGAGGTTTAATGACTGACCCAGCCGGGCGAATAATAGATTTCCCTATCAAATCGAGCTTTCGTGAAGGTCTCTCGGTAATGGAATATTTCATCTCTACTCACGGTGCTCGTAAAGGATTGGCTGACACCGCCTTAAGGACCTCAGATGCCGGTTATCTTACCCGCCGTCTTATTGATGTTGCGCAAGATTTAATCATATTTGAAAATGATTGTGGCACTGAAGAGGGAATTTGGTTTTTTGAAAGGGCGGAGAAAGGGTTGTTGCCACCTCTTGCTGAGCGGCTAGTCGGACGGCTAGCTGCGGCCGATATTATTGCTCCAAATATTGGGGGGATTATTGTGCGTAGAAATGAGGAAATTGACGAGGAAAAGGCTAATCAAATTACTGAGGCTGGTATTACCCAGGTATATGTCAGGTCGCCCCTTATTTGTCATTCTCGGCGGGGCATCTGTCAAAATTGTTATGGACGTGACCTTGCTAGGCGAGGGCTGGTAGAAATTGGTACTGCTGTGGGTATTATTGCTGCCCAAAGTATTGGTGAACCAGGAACCCAGCTTACATTGCGCACTTTCCATACAGGTGGTGTAGTCGGAGCCGATATAACCAGTGGTTTACCAAGGGTAGAGGAATTGTTTGAAGCTAGAGTACCAAAAGGGCTGGCTGTCCTTTCTGAAATCGACGGTGTTGTTGAGGCTATCGAGACTCAAGAGGGGCGAAAAATTAGAGTTACTAGTGCCGAATCCTATCTGGATGAATATACACTGCCCGCTGCGGCTGAGGTGACTGTAGGCAATGGTGATTGGGTTGAGGCCGGAACAAAGCTTGCTACCTTAGCACCCCAGCCATCTGAAGAATCATCTGAAAGCCAGGAGCTGGCAGTTGTTGAACAGCATCCAATTATAGCTAGGGTAGCTGGTAATGTGGTTATTGAAGATGGACATCTTTATATCCGATACGAAGAGATAGAAGAACGAGAATATATAATCCCATCGGGGAGCCATATTCGTGTTAAATCGGGTGATAGAGTGAAAGCAGGAGACCAGTTAATTGATGGTGCTGTCGACCCTCAAGACATTCTACGCATCATGGGGAGAGAGACGGTGCAGCAGTATTTGGTTGAAGAGGTGCAAAAAGTCTACCGCTCGCAGGGTGTGAACATCAACGACAAGCACATTGAGATTATAGTCCGCCAGATGCTCAGGCGAGTGCGTGTCGAATCCCGGGGTGACACTGAACTCCTAGCTGGAGACCTGATAGATCGCTTTGATTACGAGGGCATAAATGCTAAGGTGCTAGCTGAAGGTGGTGAGCCAGCTACTGCTCAGACTGTGCTCCTCGGGATCACTCGGGCTTCATTAAACACGAGTAGTTGGTTAGCTGCTGCTTCTTTTCAGGAGACTACTAGAGTGCTTACCGAGGCAGCAATTTGGGGCAAAACAGACAAGCTCCTTGGACTAAAGGAAAATGTAATCATTGGCAAGCTTATCCCCGCTCAGTTTCTCCCCTTGCCTGAGGAAATTGGACCGGTAATCCCACAAATTGAGAATCAGGCGGTATCTGAAGACGGGTTATTCACATGAGCTGAAATCAGGGAAAGCAAGCCAAACTTGGAGTTTGAAGAATCCCCGCTAGACAGCGAGGATTCTTCTATTAAGCGGGTCTTTTCAAGGCTTTAGTTCGTGTTGCTGCGATGTGATATAATTTCAAGAAAGCTTTAGTTATCTTCTCGACGATGCGAGAGAAAGAAGTAACAGCACGGATAATATCAGGCAAGCCTAGCGCTGATGATATTTCTTTGGACACTAACCTTCGCCCTAGACGCTTGAGTGATTTCATCGGACAGCAGAAAGTTAAGGGTAACCTCGAGATAGCTATTGCTGCCGCTCAGAAGCGCGGTGAACCATTAGACCATGTTCTTCTTTACGGCCCACCCGGTTTGGGAAAGACTACATTAGCCTATATTATTGCTGCTGAGATGGGCGTTAGTATTAAAGTTAGTTCGGGTCCAGCGATAGAGCGTCCCGGGGACATGGCAGCTATTCTAACTAATCTACAAAAGAGCGATGACTTCTTTATTGACGAGATTCACCGACTTAGCCGTCTGGTAGAGGAGATACTCTATCCAGCAATGGAAGATTTTGCTATAGATATAATTCTTGGCAAGGGACCGGGTGCCAGAAGCCTCCGCTTGAACTTGCCTCGTTTTACCTTGATTGGGGCTACCACACGCTATGCCTTAATGAGCCCACCTTTGAGGGATAGATTTGGAGTTGTTTACCGCCTTGATTTTTATGATGAACCGGCCATAAGGGCAATCTTGAAACGCTCAGCAAAAATTCTCAATATAGATATAGATGAAGCCAGTCTTGGTCAGATCGCCTGTCGAGCACGGGGAACACCACGGGTAGCTAATAGACTTCTTAAGCGAGTGCGTGACTATGCTCAGGTTATGGCTGATGGGGTGATTACCGAATCTATTGCCATTGAAGCACTTTCTAAGTTGGAGATAGACCCTATTGGCTTAGATGAGATAGACCACAAAGTTCTCCGCACTATAGTTGAAAAATTTGATGGTGGACCGGTCGGGCTTGAAACTATTGCTGCTTCTATCAGCGAGGAAGCGGATACTATAATGGATGTTTATGAACCTTATCTTCTTCAGTTAGGATTCTTAGAGCGGACACCTCGAGGTAGGGTGGCTACCAGACTTGCCTGTGAGCACCTGGGGGTCACCTACAAGAAGGGGCGACCCCCTCAGGCAAGCTTGTGGTGAAGCTTATTTGACATCTTGTCTATGAACTTTAGAAGCGAATTCGCTATCCTGTTCCTTTCGGTTACTTTTTTACTGTCAGCGGCTTGCCAGCAACCATTTGATGTAACTGTGGTAACCCAAATTATTGACGGCGATACTGTTGTCATTAAGGATGGCCGCTATGTGCGTTACATTGGCGTTGATGCTCCGGAAAAAGGTGAATTCTATTATGCGGAAGCTAAACAGATGAATGAAGAACTAGTGGCAGGGAAAAAGGTCAGGCTAGAAAGAGATGTTTCAGACAGTGATAAATATGGAAGGTTACTACGCTATGTTTATATTGGCGATACCTTTGTCAATGCTGAGATGGTGAAACAAGGCTGTGCTTGGGCTAAGGCTTATCCACCCGATGTCAAATATCAGGTCTATTTAGAGTCGGTGGAGAAAGAGGCAAGACAATCAAAGAGAGGAGTTTGGAAATAGGCTTTTTGGCTATTTGCATCGGCAAGCGGTTAGGATGGCGATTTGTGGGACAATTCTACCGATTTTTCTTCAGCCTCTCTTATTTTGCGGTCCAGCAATGCCGGGATAAGAAGAAGGAGCGAAGCCAGTAAAGCGAGAAGCAGCCAGCCACCGAAGCCGATAGCATTTCTGTCTCCCAAGGCTACTATTGCCACAACGATTGTTTCTATGACGAATAGAATTCCAACCTTAGCCCAACGTTGCCTTACGCGAATAAAAGTGACAACGGTTATTGCCAGCACTGCGAAGCTCAAAGAAATCAGCGGGGCAACCTCATAAAGTTGCTCAAGCCACGGGAGTCTGCTCCCTACGCCTAATGCTAGTATCCAGCCTAATACTATGGGAATAGGTAGCAACATCAGTGAGGCGAATAGCCAATCCCGCTTTATGGTTTGCTTGGTCACTGAGAATATGACCACCAGGGCTAAAGGAATGTAAGCGGCAGCTGCAAACCAGGCCCAACTGCCAGGTAAATAGATTAGCAGGATGCCGACAGCTATGACTGGGGTCAAGCAATAGCCCAGCCAGGGGAAAAGCCAAGCTGGCTTGCCATGACACCACCCATAGATGGCGAAGCAGATAATTGCCCCTAGGATGCCTAGCAACCAGAAGGTGTTTTGCCAGCAACGCAAAGCGAAGAGCACAGCGACCAAGAAATGTGGTAGTGCGGCGAAAATAGCCTGGCGCCAGCTACCTTGGCTATATACTTCGTACATTTGCCGAGCCACAAGTCGGGGGGAACCTAAAAGCTGCGCTGCCTTTGCCTTTGCCTCTTCTTCGGGGAGCCCGGATTCTATTAGTTCATGGCTTCTATCCTCAATGTGGGCACTAAGTTCTCGCACCACATCGCTTTCGATCGTGGGGTCGATTCTTAGATAGTCTTTGAGATTATCCGTGTAGTTCAATTTGGCTGGCATTATCTTTTAACCAGTTGCTGGCTGCATAATTAGAGCCACAGCCGTGGAGAAATCTTGCCACACCACTAATCTCTCAGCTAGCGCCTTTTCCCCTTTCGCTGTTATGTAATAGTATCGCCTCTCCTGGCCGCCTGGTAATCTTTGCCATTTGCCTTGAATAAACCCGGCTTTTTCTAGTCGGTGGAGGGCTGGATAAAGGGTCCCTTCCTTGAATTGAAAGTAGCCATTACTTCTTTTTTCTAGCTCCTTTATGATTTGATAGCCATACATTGGCTGGTGGTTAATGAGACAGAGAAGCAAAGAATCAGTGCTGCCTTTAAGTAATTCACGTTCATAATTCATGTCTACACCTCACTAGAAGTATCGGTCTTAGTTTTAAGAATAGCATCGGCAAGTATTATCGTCAAGTCACCTTACTCTCTGGTTACTGTCAACTATTGGTCAGTTTGAATCAAGGATGACTGTCATGGTTATATCTCAAAAAGAGTCTTTTCTAATCGAAAAATGAGCACGGAGAGGTAAGATTACGATTTCTCTTCTTCTGGCTGTCCTTCTTTCCCTGGAGGGCAGTGGGGGGTGTAGAAAGACAGCGGTCTCGGGCAACTCGCTCTG
>VGNY01000080.1 GCA_016865895.1 Chloroflexota bacterium
TGTTCGACCACCCGCCAGGGTGCAGCCCATCACCCAGGTGTAGGACCGCTTCATTTCGACACTTCCTGTTGTGGAACGTCATTTTCCCTAGCTATGGCCCAGCTATGAATGCTGTAAAACTCGAGTCCGACCATACCTCACCGTTGATACGGGTTATCATCGGCATATTTTGCGGGTTCGCCTCATCCGTTGTAACCAGGCAGGGCCCCATAATGCTGCAGAAATCCTCGCCCTTGACTATCCCAAGACCAGTTTGTCATCTCCTACAACTGGATATCCTGTGCGATTGCATCGTTAAGGAGACTGTCCGAAAACTCGGATGTAGGTGGTAAGAGGCGATTTGAATTTGAACGAGGAGCAGCTATAAAGGGGGCGAAAGTAAAGGACAAGCAGAAGTAATCATGCCCTATCTGGACTATAACCAATCAAACGGTCATTTGACTCCACCTTATCTGCATGAGGTAATCTCAGTTCTGTAATCGTACAACCATCAAAGTTATTCTCAATGTAACTGGCTAGCTCATCCATCTTCTTTTTCTTATAATCTTCCTCACAAAGTGAACAAGCCAATTTTATCGTATCCGGCATCCTTTGTCTTTGCCACTGTGGAGGTAATTTATTAGCTCAGACACCAGCCGTGGCCCGGCGGAAAGCCTGATGTATCCCCCTATATGCTGGAATTAACCGAATAGCAATGGAGCTGCCTTATGAAAACAGATAATCAACTCGCCTTCACCATGTACGTTGCTTCGCTGTTTTTGTTTCTACAATGCCGCGTCTCTCGGCAGCTTTTACCTTACTTTACTCGGCTTGCTGGTCTATATTCTGTAACTGCTCCGAGGCCACCCCATGAACTGATAGCCGTCCTCTTCTTTTACCATTCCTAGCCTCTCCAGCATGAGCAGGTGGGCGTCTGTTATACTAGAAGCCCAGGGACATGTTCGCCACAACTTTTCTGGGCATATTATTCGGTCTAGCTCTTTAAAGGATTTCGGCCCGCCGGATAATGCTTCCAAGACGGCTTCTTCTCGACCAAGAATGATATTACGGGTTTTGCTAACACTATCTTCAAAATCCTTATCCATCACGCCGTGTGCAGGCAGGGCTAATTCTACATTCAATTTTTCAATGGTAGTCAGGCTCTTTAGATAGGCCTCTATTCCTCCCGCCGTATAAGAATACCACGGAAGTGCAGTTCCGGAGCATCGCAGAAGGTCTCCCACAAATAACATTTTTTGGTTCGGTTCCCAATATACCATTTCCCCGATATCATGCCCCGGGGCATGAATTGCGGTGAAGACATATCGTCCCACACGGACCTCATCACCGTTCTTGATTCTTTGTGACAGGTCATTACTGTCTAAAAGCCAGTCCCCACAAGTGTCAAAAAAGTGGCGTACTAAATTCCACCCAGTGAGTTCCTCCAAATAGTAAGATTGAACTCGGCGGGGCATTATGAAGTTCTCTTGCCACTTCGTGTTTGTAGCCTCCAAAACATCTAATTCTGGAATCAATATTCTTGGGCTAGCAACCCTTTTTAGTTGAGAAATAGCGCCAATATGGTCAGTATGAGCATGGGTTAGAAGGACAGTGTGTATCCTGGAGGGATGAACGCCATGTTTTTTGAGGCACCCGAACACGCTACTGAAGATTGTGTCTGTACCAATCCCTGCATCGATCATTGTGAACCCATCTTGGTCTCTGATTAAATAGACATGAGACGAACTGGGCCAATCTGTAGGTTTGAATCGAATTGCCAAGATATCGTCTGTAATAGTACACGTTTCATGAAGCATGGCTCTCTCCATCCGTCGCTGGTCTTACTAAGATTTCAAGCAAACTAGGTTAGCTGTCCGACTTCCAGTGAAGCACAACGACGATTTAACCCTCGCGGTATCAAACCTTCTCTTTATGGCTGCGCATTATCATAAGGATACTTGATAATATTTCTCTACTTTCCACCCAAGCATGTCTCGCATTGTACCCATCGCAGCTACTTCATTTTTAATTCTCCGCGACAAAATTTTAACTACACACCACCAGTTTTTGGTGAAATCATGGTTTGCTATTAATAAGTTAGATGGGATTTGGATAGATGCTACACCAACGCTTCCTAATAGGGCCATGTTATTCAAAACATAAATTGCAATCAAATCGAGAAATCCTCCCTCTCGAGAGGGAGGATTTCTCCCTACCATTACATTAGCTGTACCTGTTACTCCTCACTCAGTTGGCATTAGCTCCAACTCCCAAGTGGTGATAGCTTCAGTGCGCGGGTCTGTCCCCACAGCTCTCAAGGTATAAACGCCGTTAGGTAGTGGCTTGATTTTTGTGAGGTCAGGTTTAAGAATAGGTAGCCATTCGCCCCTCAGCAGCCAATTGATTTTGGCCGTAGACTCCATGGTAGCTGTGAAGTCTCCGTTAGCCTCAGCCTTGGCAAAAGCGAGGGTTATGCTATTCTCTTCGTCCGGCGATAGCCCTTTCATTTCTGTTCCTGGCGGCAGGACCAGTTCTACAGTAATAATTTCGTCTGCAGGCCAACCACTCCCGCTGAATTTGATAGGCAATGCTAACACCGCCAAAGCCGGGGGCAAAGCTGGCACTGCAGCTTCAGGTAGCCCGACGGCCTTAGCAAAAGCCGGCAATATATTCTTTAAGGTTGCCTGGTCAACCTTCGGCGGTGATACTGTGAAAGTCCCAGCCGGCGGCGCTGGTGGTGGAGGGGACGGTGGTAGCGGCTCCTTTGGTGCGCAAGCCATCACTGGTAGCATTAGCAGAGCCACCATAGCCACCACAATAATAATTGACTTCTCAAAACCGGATAACTTCATCATACACCTCTTTTTCATCTTCGTCCTATTTACTCCAGTCGTGTAGAGCTACGCAATCAGGAACCTTTATCCAGTCACTGATGGGTACTTCTTTGTCACCTCTCACCTGGTAGAACTTGACTACATTACTAGCCTGGCGGCTAGTAGGGCTGTAAGTATTAGGTCCTTGTATACCTTGTGAAATATCCAGGCCAGTAAATGACTCCATAGCCATCTTCATGGCTTCGCCGTCCAGATTTTCATAGCCCACGTCAGCAATGGCTTTCTTCACCGCTGCTTCAAAAGTAAGTGCCCAGCCAAAGCCACCAACGTAGAGTGATGCCATACTCTTACGAAACTCGTCAGTGCTCTTCCCGCCTTGATACTTGGGCACTATATACTTGGCGAGAGGATGTGCCCACGCTTCGTCACCACGGAGACAGTAACTAACTAACCAAGCACCTTGTGTGGCCTCAGGGTGAAGCTTAATACCGACTGCCTCGGTAGGCCCCCAGAAGGTGTTGTCAACAAACTGAATAGTCTTGGTCAGCCCAAGCTTGTGAGCATCACGCAGGATATTGCTAGGCGTGGGGTCAATACCCCCAATCATGATATAATTAGCACCGCCTGTAGCCAACCTTGTAAGCCAGACAGTGTGGTCAAGTGCACCTGTCGGGAAGAACTCCGTCAACAGCTTGATACCCTTCTGCTCTGCATATTCCCTGCCACCTGCCAATGGCTCCCGCCCGTAAGCAGTGTCCCAATGCAGGTAGCCAATAATAGGTGTGCCGGATTTGCCCTTGTCCTTCCAGTCCTTAAGTATAAAGTCTAGGGTAGCTCCGAAGGCATTTTGGTAGATGACTCCCCACGAGAATGCCCACCCAATGAACGCCTGTTGGAAACCGTCAGCGGGGTTAAAATAAACCATCTTGTCCGCCTTAGTCATCGGCTCGATAGCCTTGGCCAGCGGTGTGCTAATAGCATTAACCAGCATGAGGTTGGGCAAAGTCCGATATCTCTTATAGGCTGATACGCCACGAGCAGTGTCATACCGGGTGTCCACCCAGACGGGATTTACCTTGACCCCATCAATACCGCCCTTGGCGTTTATCTCTTTAAACATATCCCCGCAGCCTGTATCGGCCGGAACGTTAAGACCTGCTATCGGCCCTGTGTAGTCCGCCAGACTAAGATAGCTGACCATCTTTTCTTTCGGTGGTGGTTCTGCACTAGGAGCACACGCCAAGACCACCGGCATCAACAACAGCGAAAGCAAAATAACCACCGGCAGATACTTTTTTTTACACATGCATTACCTCCTTTAATATTTTAAATATTTTCCTGTTCTCTAGATTTCTTCATACTTTGCCCATTATTTTCCCCTCCATAACTGAAGCTATTTGATTCCGAAAAGCCTCGTTTTTAGCTTCAAATTTTGTCTTTCTCAGTCTCATTCTTCCCCTTGCATCCAGCCATGCAGTACGATGAGCCAAATAGCCTGGGATCGACCTTGTCAGAACAATTAATCAACTTGTCTTTGCCGCCTATAGAGTTTTCCTTAGGGTTGTAACCCAATCGACCCGATGTATGTTTACGCACGTATAGACTTCATTGAACGAAGTTTTCACCAGGTTTCTCCTCTAAATTTATTGGAGAATCCTACTGTTTTGGAGCTACTTGCCATCTTTTCCTCTTAACTATCTCTTTAATATGGCTAGTTATTACTTCCATAGACGTGCCTGGTCGAAATACCTCATCAACCCCCACTTTCTCAAGAAGAACCTTATCCTCTGCAGGTATGACGCCGCCAACAAAAAGACAAATATCCTCTGCCTTGTTTTCCTTGAGCAAATTTATCGTCTCACCGACCCAGCCAACATAATGCATAGTATGGAAGCTCAAGCCAATAGCATCAGCATCCTCAGCTAGTGCCGCTTTTACAACTCGCTCAGGCGTCTGAAACATACCCAAGTATATTACTTCCATGCCAGCGTCTCGGAGCCCCTGGGAAAGCACATACAGAGGTCTGCTGTGGTCATCGAGACCAAGTTTAGCTAACACGAATCTTACCTTGCGCTCTTCCATGTTTACTCCTTCATCTTAATTGAGTTCCAGGAAATCAGGTGGGCTTATCATCTCAAATTGGTCATAAGGAAAACCCATTGCCTTCCTTATTACTCCCATCACTTCACCTATGGTAGCGTCATTTCTAAAAGCATCTATCATAGCTGGATATACATTCGTATCTCCCTTTGCCAGTTGATATAGCTTCTCCAAAGCCGGCTTGACTTTGCTGAGATCACGAGTCCTCTTAAACTCCTCAAATTCCTCCATCGTTTTCTTTTGCCTTTCGGAATAAGGTTCAAAAGGGTCAGCCCGGTGATATTCAAGCATGGGCAGTGGAATATCATAGTCGTTTAACTCTTTATAGGCGTTCACGGTCACCTTTATCTCTTTACCCTCCTCAAGCTCTCTCTGTCTCTCTTGGGCCGCCTTCTCGACCTCAGCCTGTACCCAGCCACTTTTAATTGCTGCTCTCATGCCACCCATATCAAGAATCTTCTGCAAATAAGCAAAGACATCCTGCTCAATTTTGTTGGTAAGCCATTCTACATAATAGGAGCCCGCAAGAGGGTCAGCAACTAGTGCCATATTAGCTTCCTCAGCAATTATCGCCTCTATTCCTTTGTTAACCGCGAAAGCCTCGATGGGGGGTGTGGTTAAAGCCTCAGTATAGCCTTTCATCTCCATGCCGTTAACGCCGCCAAGGATGCTAGCCATAGCCTCGATGGTGTTTCTTACCACATTGAAGATGGGCTGTTGCGCTGTCATTGAGTCTCCAGCCAGATTTGTATTGCACGGCGGGCATCTCAAGGTCTTCGGGTCGGCACCATAGCGCTCGGTAGCAATCCGGGCGTAGATCCTTCTTGCTGCCCTGAGCTTGCATATTGTCTCAAAGAAGTCTATCTCTCCGCTAAGGGCTATTGCAGGTAAGTGTCCCCACTGCTCGAACTTTATCCCCCTCCGTACCAACTCATCGGTATACTCTATGTAGTTACCAAAGCGGAAGGCTAGCTCCTGAATAGTATTTATCCCTGCCTCTCTCATATCATAGGCACAACCACCGTTGGTAGGACGGAATTTGGGTATATTTCTGACAATCCATTCCATAGCATCCACACAAACCCTGAAGCCAACTTCAAGAGGCTGCTTGTAATTCATACATTGGCCAATATGAGTGTGTAATGGGTCATTTACCATATTGCCTTTAAGCTTGGTCCAGTCGTAGCCCATGCGTTCCAGTAAAGCCACATAGATAGCAAAGTCGCACACATCAGCTGGCCCAACAGCATGCCCTTCCTCAACAACGAAACCATCGGTAATGCTCCTCATCAATACCTTAGTCCACCAATGTAGTTGATGACCAGGCAGAAATGACCAAACCGCGTAGGATGAACCCATACAACTACCTATGTCATATTTGACAAGTGGGTGGTCAGGGTCAATGGTAGCTAAATTATGGTAATCGCCACTTGTCCTAGCCGCAGACGAGTAAATTCCACTTTCAAATGTCTCATCAGCGACTTCTTCTGGCGACTTCCCCTTATCTGGACCGTAGAGTATCCATCCTGCGGGAGTACCTCTAACCCATAACTTATCTCGGTACATCTTCGGATGGGTGCCTCTGACCCACGGATAGCAGCCCGGGTCACCTAAATCCCGCTCATAGTCCAGCTCAGCTATGTCTTCAGGTCTATAAGACACCTTTACATCATAGCCTGACTGGGTCTTTAGGTGCCTCTTGAGCTTCCTCCCCATAGGGTCTTTCTTGAATAAATCTACTTTACTCATAAATTAAATCCTCCTAATTAAGATTCTATACACCTCCAGACAAACTTTGATTGTAATTTCCCTCCTCATCCATTACTTTCGCTTTTAGACCATCCTTCCTAAAAAGAGGCATGTGTGGTCATCGATGCCGGGTTTAGTTGACACGATTCTCGCCTTTCAGTATTCCATATTTTACCTCCGTACACCAACTAATGTCCAAAAAGTCAGGTGAACTAGCCATCTCAAATTGGTCATAAGGAAACCCCATTGCCTTCCTTATCACTCCCATCACTTCACCTATAGTAGCGTTATTTCTAAAAACATCAAGCACAAGCTGACAAACATCAAGCTACGGCTTGGCTTCCACCACTCTCCACCTCTCCCTCTTGACAGTACTGATGATGGAGTCAGTTATCTCCTCAAGGGAGGTGCCGGGGCGAAACACACCCTTAACCCCAGCATCCTCAATGGCCTCCTCATCCTCTTCTGGGATAGCACCGCCGATGAAAAGGAGTATATCTTCTCGCTTCTTCATCTTGAGGACTTTCATCACTCGCCCGATCCAGCCGATATAACTAACGGTGTGGAAGCTTAAGCCAATGGCATCAGCGTCCTCGTCAACCGCTGCCTTCACCACCAGCTCTGGCGTCTGGAACGGGCCCAGATTTATCACCTCCATGCCAGCATCCCGAAAGGCCTTGGAGAGAACATATAGAGGCCGAGAGTGATCATCAAGGCCAAGCTTGGCAAGAATAATTCTAACTTTCTTATCTTCCATAGGTCCTCCTAGCTTCGCTTTATCTCCAACTGAGTTCTAGGAATTCAGGTACTGGCACCATCTCGAATTGGTCGTAGCTGAAGCCCATGCCTGCTCTTATCACCCCCATCACTTCTCCTATAGAGGCATTGGCTTTCCAAGCCTCGACCATAGCGCGAATCAGATTCTTATCACTTTTGGCTACTTGGTAAAGATGTTCCAATGCCGGCTTAATCTGGCTGAGATCACGGTTCCTTTTGAAGGTCTCCCATTCTTCCCAGTCCGACTTTTGCGTCGGCCCCCACGGCTCATAGGGATTACCTGACTCTCTTCGGAGCATGGGAAGCTTAATAGGCCAATCAAGCAAAGATTGATAGGCATTTAGCCCTACCTTTATCTTCTGCCTCTCCTCCAACTCCCGCTGTCTCTCTTGGGCTGCCTTCTCCACCTCCTCTTGAAGCCAGCCCGTTTTGATGACCTCTCTCATACCTCCCATATCGAGTATCTTCTGCAAATAGGCCATAACATCGCTCTCGATCCTAGTAGTGAGCCACTCTACATAATACGAGCCGCCCAGAGGGTCGGCAACCAAGGGGATATTCGCCTCATCAGCGATAATGGCCTCTATGGCACTACTAACGGTTACAGCCTCAGGAGAGGGAGGACTTATAGCCTCAGTATAGTGCTTCAACTCCATACCGTTTACCCCACCCAAAACACTCGCTATAGCCTCGATTGTATTCCTGATAACATTGAAGATGGGTTGTTGGAGGGTCATCGAATCCCCGGCTAGGTTGGTGTTGCAAGGGGGGCACCTCAAGGTCTTTGGGTCGGCACCGTAGCGCTCCGTAGCTAGCCTGGCGTAGATTCTTCTTGCGGCCCGCAGTTTGCAGATGGTCTCGAAAAAGTCTATCTCCCCGCTAAGAGCAATGGCTGGACGATGCCCCCAGCTCTCAAAACTTATTCCTCTCCTTACCATTTCATCCGTGTACTCAATATAGTTCCCGAAGCGGAAGGCTAGCTCCTGGATAGTGTTTATGCCCGATTCCCTCATGTTATAAGCGCAGCCACCGTTGGTGGGACGGAAGAGGGGTGTATTCTTCACACACCACTCCATGGCATCCGTGGAGACCCTGAAACCGACCTCAAGAGGCTGCTTGTAGCTCATGCTTCTGATAATATGGACATGGAGAGGGTCGTTAACCATGTTCCCCCGCAGCTTGGTAATATCCATGCCCAGGGTTTCCATTGTTGCTATCATCATCGTGAACTGGCAGACATCTGCTGGTCCGCAGGCGTTTCCTAACTCAAGAACGAAGCCCTGGGTGGACCTAGCCATCAATTTTGCATACCACCCCAATTTTCCGTGCAGATATTGCCAGGCTGCAAAGAGAGGACCGCCACAGTTGCCGATATCAGGCCCCACCAGTGGGTGGTCTGGATCCACCGTAGCCAGTTGATGACAGTCTCCGCTGGATCTCAGGCCAGTGGTGACAATGGCCTTCTCAAGCATCTCCTCCATAGCCTCTTCTTCGGTTTTCCCCTCGTCCTGTGCATATCGGACGCTTCCTGGCGTTGCCCCCCTGACCCACAGCTTCTCCCGATACATTCTGGGGTAGGTGCCCCTGACGAAGGGAAAGGTTCCTGGCATACCTATGTCTCCTTCGAAATCAAGATTCGCAATATCATCAGGTACATAAACCTCCTTCACATCATAGCCCGATTGAGTCTTAAGGTCACCTTTGATTTTCCTCAAGTCGTCCGTGAATTTTCCGTGTCCCATTAGAATCCCTCCTTTTCGGAATTAGGCTGTTTAATTTCTATTTTTAGCTTCAATTTCGACCAATTTTGGGAGCCCTTTACCTCCAACTTTTAGCCCATTTCCCGGTACTTCTAGCTTCAACATTGCTCAAAAAGCCCCAGAAAACCCCTTCCATTTTTAAACAGCCTCGGAATGACTAGCCCATCGATTCCCATTTCGCCCGACCTTTCCTAATAGCACGCTGGCTGCCGTATAGGGGTCCGTCTCGTTCCGGTATATTTTATCTACGAGCTGGAATAGCTCTTCCCCCTGTGATATACGTCTCAAGACGTCGCTTCTTATCTGCTCAGTGACGATCTTCACTATTTCAGCTTCTAGCCGCTCTCGACGATGCTTATCAAGGCGCCCGTCTCGGAGGAGAAAGGAACGGTGCTCTTTGATGGCAGCCCAAAGCTCAGAAACGCCTTCGCCGCTTAGCGCCTGCGTTTTAAGTACTGGTGGTTTCCACTGTCCCCCGCACGGGCTCAATCGCAGCATATTTTCTATCTCGATCGCAGTTTTATCCGCTTCCCCATGATCTGACTTATTAACCACAAAGATGTCTCCGATCTCCATAACACCCGCCTTGAGGGTTTGGACTTGATCTCCCGAGCCTGGCATCACCATCAATACAGTGGTATCTGCACTTTGGGCGATTTCAATCTCTGTCTGGCCTATTCCTACAGTCTCAACAACGATCATGTCCTTCCCCAGAGCATCCAGAATCCAAATAGCCTCCTGCGTAACGTGAGATAAGCCCCCCAGACTACCTCTTGTAGCCAAGCTGCGAATGAGAACCCCCTCATCTACTGTATGCCTCTGCATTCTAATGCGGTCCCCCAGTAGCGCGCCACCGGTAAAGGGGCTAGTTGTATCAATAGCTATCACCCCGACAGTGAGATTGTCCGAGCGAACCACCGAAATGAGCTTGTCCACTAGAGAACTTTTCCCCACACCAGGGGACCCAGTAATGCCTATCACATAGGCCTTACCACAACGAGGATAGATGAGCTTGACTATCTGTGGGGACAAAGGGGAACCATCGGCAAGAAGGCTTATCAGCCTGGTAGCAGCCTGATCCTCGCCTTTGATTAGCCGGTCAACTAGTTCCAAAATTTCCTCCACGTCTCTGAGCCTTTCTCGCCGCTAAACTCTCGCGGCCGCACTTTGTAACAGGTGTTCTAAGCGTGCGATCTCCCTCGTCAGCATATCGCGATAAGCTTCTAGTTCTTGCTGTTTCCTTTCCACCCTGTCGAGATGAGATGTCAAAAATTTGATCGATCGCTGAATAAGCTTAACTTCAGTCGAATCCTCCTGTAGTACATCAGCCAGTTCCTTAATCTCGGCCAACGAAAGCCCCAAAAGCGTGGCACGTCGTATAAGACGGAGTCCATAGAGATGCAAATCAGTATAGATTCGGTAATTATTCTGTGCACGAGACTCGCTATTCATGAGCCCCAGCTCTTCATAATAACGCACAGTGCGGGTAGTTACTCCCGCTAGCCGAGCCAGTTCCCCGATCCTCATAATCTTAGCCCGCGGCTGTGTTGTTGCTTTCTTATTAGACAATTGTTCCGAACCTCTAGTCTACTATGATTTTTTTTGGAAAAATCTGAAATAGGCTTTCATGTTTAACGTTATCGTTAAGGTTAACGATATCATACCAAATTGACGTCTGCTTGTCAAGTCTGAGTCTCTTCCAATACAAGATGAGCCTGGAGGGAGCACCGATTTCTGATGCAAGGTGAGCCTGAAACAGGCAACTCATTTATGATTGGGACATGCAACTGATCATGAACGATGAGAAGCTAACCACAATAGAACAGGCCAAACAGTTTTTGAACGGGAGCG
>VGNY01000081.1 GCA_016865895.1 Chloroflexota bacterium
ATTGAAGCAAAGGTATGACCTTTTTCAGCAGCAGCCGATTCTGAAAGACACCACCACTCAAAGCTACTTTACTTATTCCTGTTCTTTTGGCTATCCGTTGGCACATGTCGCAAATTATCTGAGCTACGGTATTGTGGAACCTGGCTGATATTGTAGCTTTAGACACACCTTGATACAAATCTTCTACTATTGCTGAAAGCAGCTCTTTAAGCTGGATAATGTTTACTCCATCATTTTCGACTATGGAATATGGGTAACCTTTGGTACCAGCCTTATCATTATCCTCATAGGCTATCATTTCAAGCTCAACCGCTGCCTGACCCTCGTAATCTATTTCGCCTCTGACGCCTATCAAGGCTGACACGGCATCGAAGAGACGTCCCATACTCGAGCACAACGGTGAGTTAAGTCCGGCCTGAATCTGCCGCTTTATAAGCTCAATTTCCAGAGGGTCAACCTGTTTTAAGAAAGCCAGACCGGGGTTAGTTGAGTCCTCTGGTGTTTTTTCATTTGTCAGCCTGGGCAATGGCGAAGGGTCTCCAGATTCTTCGCTCCGCTCAGAATGACAGGAAGCGGAGGCATCAGAATGACAGGTAATGTTGCCGAATATTATCTCGTCTCCGAGCAATTTGAGAAGATAACCGATGGCAGTTCGGTATGGCCTTTTAATAGCGGCAACTCCTCCAGGAAGAGGAAGATACTCAAGATGACCCATTCTCTGAAAACCCTTGTAGTCGGCGACCAGAAACTCACCACCCCAAATACGACCATCACTGCCGTAACCTGTGCCATCCAGAGCCACACCGATGATGGGAGACTCAACTCCGTTGTCCACCATACAGCTAACGATATGGGCATGATGGTGCTGGACCGGGATGAGTTTAAGGTGGCTAAACTGGCTGCCTAGCTCCAGCGCATATTTGGTGGAAAGATATTCTGGATGCAGGTCGTAGGCAACGACTTCAGGCTCAATGCGAAAGAGTTTCTCATAGAGAGCCAAGGTATTTTCAAAATGTTCCAGAGTTTCCAGATTCTCCATGTCGCCGATATGTTGGCTTATGAAGGCATAGTTGTCTTTGGTCAGGCAGAAAGTATTTTTTTCCTCAGCACCGCAGCCGAGCACTTGCTTGGCTTGGAAATTCAGGCGAATCGGATAAGGGGCGTAGCTGCGCGCCCGCCGGGTAAGCTGAACAACGCCGTTTTCCACAAAAGTTACGCTGTCGTCATACCTGGCATAGATGTCTCGGTTATGAACAAGAAAGTAATCAGCAATCCCTGATAGCCGCCGGATGGCTTCATCGTTATCCTTACAAATTGGCTCCTCGCTAATATTGCCACTGGTCATTACCAGCGGTAGCCCTGACTCTCTGAGCAAGAGATGGTGCATCGGGGTGTAAGGGAGCATCACCCCGAGATATTTTAGATTTGGGGCTACTGCTTTGCATACCACAGATTCTGGCTTCCATGTCATTAACACAATTGGACTCTGTGTTGAGGTGAGCAGTCGTTCTTCCGCATCAGATATGCAGCAATGCCTTTTGGTTTCACCTATGTCAGCGACCATTATCGCCAGCGGTTTGAAAGGGCGTCTCTTTCTCTGTCGCAGTAGCTCAACCGCCTTTTCACTGGTAGCATCACAGGCCAGGAGGAAACCGCCCAGACCTTTGATGCCCAGAATTTTCCCCTCTTTCAAAAGCTGGCTGGCAGTGACAATAACGTCTGGTGTCTCAACACGAGTTCCCTTAGCGTCAAGCAATTCCAGGCTCGGTCCGCATTTGGAGCAGGCGTTAGGCTGAGCATGAAAACGGCGGTCTAGCGGGTTATCGTACTCTCTTTGACACTCGAGGCACATTGTGAAGGAACGCATGGTGGTATTGGGGCGGTCGTAGGGTATATCTTCTATTATGGTGAAGCGGGGACCACAGTTGGTGCAGTTGGTGAAGGGGTAGTGATAGCGACTGTCTTCGGAATTGAAGATTTCCCTGATGCAAGCCTGGCAGGTGGCGATATCCGGCGACACTAGCTGATATTTGCCCGCCTCAGCAATGCTGTGGCGGATTTCAAACTTTGTATAGTTTGCCGGCGGATGATAAGTGACAGAAATGCTTTCTATGCGTGCTAATGGTGGTGCATTATCTTGAAGCTCAGACAGGAAACGCCTGAGGTCTTTGTTTTTCCCCTGAACCTCAATTTTGACATCCTCGGAGGTATTGCACACCCAGCCTTTCAAGTTGTATTTTGTGGATAGCTGATAAACGAAAGGCCTGAAGCCAACTCCTTGGACTATGCCTCTGGCACTAATTCGGGCTAATTCTACGGTGCCAACTTTAACCATAAAACTTAAACAAATTTAATAATTGCTCACCCTAACCTCATTCTTTGGTCGCCGAGCCTGCCCTGAACATTTGATAGATTCTTCTCCCGATAAGTCCCGATTTTATCGGGATGAATCGGAATCAGAATGACACAAAAAGCGAAGGGTGACTCCTCGAGACTCTTCTTCTTCACTTCCTTCACTTCGTTCAGGACTCAGGGTCAGGGTGGCATACAGAAGCTGCTAAATGAATTTTACTTGAAACAAGTGCATTGAGCAAAAAATAGTTGGTGAGGCGTAAGCCAAATCAGCGTCTTCTGTGCTATTCTGTTGCATAGCGGGCGTTCTTGATGGCTTCGACTACCCCTTGTCTCGCAGCCAGATAAGCTAAATAAATGGCACTCTTTATGGCTCTGGCCCGACTGCGACCATGACCTATAACAACATTCCCATTCACCCCAAGCAGACATGCCCCGCCATATTCTTTGTAGTCCAGCTTCTTGATAACGGAGGTCATTTGCACATACCGAGCCAAGGCAGTACCCGTGAGCTGTTGGTCAAGCTTGGAAGCTTCCTGCAGCTCCAGTAAGTTCTGGACAACTTCGGAGTATCCTTCAATAGTCTTAACCAGTATGTTACCGGTGAAGCCATCCATGACAATGACATCGGCTTTCCCTTTCAGGACGTCATAACCCTCTACGTTCCCGATGAAGTTCAAATCGGTCTTTTTTAGAAGTTGGTAGGTCTCCCTAACTAGAGTGTTCCCCTTGCTTTCCTCTGTGCCATTGTTCAGCAGTCCAATCCGTGGTGAGCTTATGCCAAAGACCCGCTGTGCCAGGATGTTGGCGAGTTGGGCGAATTGCACCAGAAAGATAGGTCGGCAGTTGACACTAACCCCGGCATCAATAAGGAAAGTCGGCTGAGGTTGGTTGGCGTCGAATACGGCGCAGATTGCCAGACGCTCTAAACCCTGTACAATGTTCAAATTGAGGAAAGAGGCGACAACTGTTGCCCCGGTACTACCGATGGAAACAAAGCCATCAGCAGTGCCGTCTCGCATCAGATTGACACCAACCACAACTGACGAGTCAGGTTTATTCTGGACTGCCTGTATCGGCTCTTCACCATCCATAACAACCTGGCTGGCTGGGACAATGGTGATTTTAGATTTTCGAGCGGCGCGCCTGAGCAGCATCTCGAGCACGGCCTTATTGCCCACGAGGGCAATATCTATCGGATAGTCCTTGACCGCCTCGATAGCCCCTTTCACTACTTCTCGTGGGGCATAGTCGCCGCCAGCAGCATCTACGGCAATTAACATCTAAGCCGCTCCGTCAAAAATCTTCAACATACTCAAAACCTTTCTCAATAAATGTGAGCACCTTACTGAATGAGTAGAGACTTTAGCGAGTTCACCATATTTTGTCAAGGACGGTTATCTTAGAGAGTGTTTATGAATAATTTATTTGATGTAGTGCGACCCTTTAGGGTCGCTTTTCCGTAGTGAGGCTCCTGTCCCCTGATTTCGTTATCTTACACTTTTGAAAAGCTAAAGGCAAAAGTTTATAATTCACAGGTTGAGGTTACGGAGGCATCCTAGCTAATAACAGTGCATGAATTAGCCATAACCCAGAATATACTTGATATCGTCCTAAGCGAGGCGAAAGCAGCTCAATCAGATAAAATCACTAAGATAAATCTGGTAATCGGTGAGCTATCCGGAGTCGTCAGCAATTGCGTGCAATTCTACTTTGATTTTCTGAAGAAGGGCAATCCTGCTGAGGGAGCCACCATTGATTTTAGACTAGTGCCTGCAGAGTTGAGATGCCGCGATTGCCAGACTAACTTTAACCCACAAGATTCCGCTTGGATTTGTCCCCATTGCCAGAGCACCCGTCTCGAGGTGATTAGCGGAAGAAACTGCTATATAGAGAGTATTGAGGTTGAATAACATTTGCTCCTGAAAAGATGAGCAGAGCGAATTTCTAGGAGAAAATGATGAGACGCGTAGAGGTTTTGAAGAGTGTTACCAGTGCCAATGATGCCATAGCTGCTCAGAATAGGCAGATTCTGGATAAGCATAGAATTCTGGCTATTAACCTTATGTCATCGCCGGGGGCAGGTAAAACTAGCCTAATCTTGAAGACGATCGAAGGTCTGAGGAGTGAATTGAAATTAGCTGTTATCGAAGGTGATGTGGCCTCCAAAATAGATGCTGATAAGATAGACAAACAGGGAATCCCGGTTGTTCAAATAAACACCGGCGGCAGTTGTTCTCTGGAAGCTCACATGATTACATCAGCCTTGGATAAGCTGCCGCTGGAGAACATGGACCTGCTCTTCATTGAGAATGTGGGCAATCTCATCTGCCCTGCTGAATTTGCCCTTGGGGAACACAAAAAGGTGGTAATCTCCAGCATACCCGAAGGCGATGATAAACCTATGAAGTATCCCCTGATGTTTACTGAGGCCGATGCCTTGGTAATTAACAAGGTTGACCTTTTGCCCCATTTTGAATTCGATTTAGTGCGTTTCCGTAAGGCGGTCAAAGGGCTGAACCCAAAGGTGAAGGTCTTTGAGGTCTCCTGCAAAACGGGAGCAGGCATAGATGCATGGTGTGGCTGGATATTGACCGAAGCGAAAAGGGTTTGTAAGTCTTAAGGCAGACATGAAGACACCAGATGTAATCGTTCGAGGGAAGGATAATGGGGAGGGTATGGTCATCCGTTACCGGACGACCAAGGGAACCGATGTCTTTGGCTTGGGTGTACCCAACACATATGGTGGTACTGACTGGGACCTTGGCCCTACTTGGTGCTATCTGATTCTTGGTCAGAAGACCACTCTAATCGATACTGGACGACCGGGAAATTTCCAGGTTCTTGGGGCTCTGTTAAAGTCAATTGACAAGGGATTTTCAGATGTTGATAGAATTGTTGTCACCCATAGTCACGAAGACCACGACGGGAATCTGGCTGAGATACTCTCCGAGGCAAAGGCTGAGTTATGGGCACATACAATCTACCGTCAGATGATTTCTTACCATCCTGACGTAAAAGATGGTGCTCTGCATCCCGAATTGCCTGGTTCTTGCCGTCTCTGTAGAATGCCTGAAATCTTCTATAAGAACTGTCTGCCATATCATAAGGCAAGGAGCGCGCTAAAAGTTGACTTCCTTATAAAAGACGACCGAAAGCTGGGAGGCGATGACCTTAGCTTTGTATTTACGCCGGGGCATAACCCTGACTCAATATGTATTGTCTTGGAGGACGAGACTATATTCACCGGTGACACGCTGCTGCCTGACATCACCTCTCACCCGTCTTTAGAGCTTGCCTTCAAAATCAATCGTCGTATTTTGCCAGAAGGATACCAACAAAAAAACGATGTCTATGGTCTGATGAGCTATATCAAGTCTTTAAACAAGATAGCCTATCTTCCCTCTCAATCGCTCAAAGCTACTTTCCCTGCCCATCGCCTGTTTTATAACGGCCGGTTTAATCTCTTAAATTCATCTGAGCGGGCCAGGGAAATCATCCAGTTCCACATTGACCGCTGCCGTGATATCTTGAAAATAATAGACAACAAACCGGCTGGGATAGCGGATATAGTCGTTCAGCATTTCACACCTTCACAGCTTGTCGGCATAGGCAAGCCGATGGCAGAGAACGAAATCCGAGCTCATATTGAAGTTATGGAGACATGCGGCGATATTTGCTGGGCTGGTGAGAAGAAAGACATAGTTCAGCGCACTGGAACCAGCAAGTGTCTTGGCGTTATAGAGACGTATCTGCGTCATCAGGGAGCAGGGCAATCTGCAAGATAAGTTCAGCCGAACCGCTCCTTTTTCTACGACCTGTTTCTTAAGTCCTTCCGTTTAGTCGGGAAAACGCTCACTTTCGCAGCTAGGTCAACCAGTATATTGAAAGCAAATAAGTGGCTAGCTCCAGCTTTTGACCGTATGTACCGCGGTGGCTTTAAAGCTGGCGTAAATCCTCTGTCCAAGACTGAGGTTCAGCTCATCGGCTGATTTCCTCGTTACAACCCCCAGCAGAGAAAAGCCGCAATCTAACTCAATTCTCACAAGCGGTCCCACCGTGGTTATTCTGGTTATCTTGCCCTCAAATACGTTTCTAGCACTGCTTGTATCTTTAGTTAACCTGAAAGTAATGTCTTCTGGCCTGATGATGGCATAAATTTCGTCACCCACAGTGAATTCGGAGATTGCTTCTATCACACCGCCTTCAATATTTATAGTAGCTAGGGCAGCCTCTTTATCTACCACTGTGCCACTTAAGATGTTTTCCACCCCGACGAACTCAGCCACCTCTCTATTTCTGGGCGCACAGAATATATCGTTGGGGCTACCTATCTGCAATAGCTCACCATTCATCAGCACCCCGATTCTGTCAGCCATGCGTTGTCCTTGTGACATGTCGTGAGTAGCCATTATGACTGTTGTTTTTTGTTCGTGGATAATGCGTGTCAGAACCTCTTCTATTTTGGAAACCGAGACAGGGTCCAGATTGGCTGTCGGTTCATCGAGCAGTACCAGCTCAGGTTGAGCTATTATGGCTCGTGCTAGAGCCACTCTTTGAGCCTCGCCGCCAGATAGCGTCTGAGCCTTCCTTTTCTCATATCCCTTCAAGTCTGTAATCTCCAGCATCTCTTCAACCCTGGTTTGTATTTCCTTTCTACTACAACTCCTCACTTTAAGTGGGTATGCAATGTTCTCGTAGACTCTGCTATTGAATACGGCAGGTTTCTGGAACACCATACCCATCCTGCGGCGCATTTCTAACCTCAGCCGTGTTGATTTTGCTGCGTCCTGCTCATCGAAATATATTCTGCCCGAAGTCGGCATATCCAGAAGGTTAAGCAGCCGCAGCAAGGTGGTTTTTCCAGCACCGGTGGGGCCAATGAGCGCAAAGACCTCGCCTTTTTCTACGTCTAAGGTCACGTTTCTTAGTAGTATTTTGGAATCGCAACTGTAACCTAATTGAATGGTTCTCAATATAGGCATTAGTACCTCTGTAGTGCCAGGTTGACTATGATGTTCACTATTAAGGCCAGGGCGATGAGGATGATGCCCAGTGCCAGGGCCAGCACCAGCTCTCCTTTTTGTGTCTCCAGCGATATTGCTGTGGTAAGCACGCGTGTGTATCCCCGTATGTTTCCGCCGAGCATCATGGCAGCACCGACTTCAGATATGGCACGACCGAATCCCATGATAAAGGCTGCCACAACGGCAAATCTCGCCTCTTTGATTATAGTCGATATAGCCTGAAATTCAGTAGCACCTGAGGATAGTGCAGAATCCTTGATTGCTTTGTCTACACCGCTTAATGCCGAGATAGTAAGCCCCATAAGTACCGGTGTGATAAGCACCATCTGTCCCATCACCACAGCGGCTGGTGTAAACAGCAGGCCAAGTCCTCCCAATGGACCGGCACGGGATATGAAAAGAAAGACGAAGAGGCCGACACAAACAGTGGGCACGCTGTAAAAAGTCTGTATAATGTTAATTAAGGGGCGCTTGCCTCGGAAGTTGCGGAAATGAATCAGTCCACCGATAGGGATGCAAACGAGGGATGCCAGGATAACTGCGGTCGTTGAAATAGCCAACGACCGCAGTGCAATTTCTACAACCTCCTTATCCAGACTGACAATAAGCTGGATTGCTTGCAGAAAGGCATCCCAGAGTTCAGTCATCTCTTACCTTATTGGACCGGCTTGGAATATTCATCTACGGTTGGGCAGTTAGGCAGGTTACACCCACCTCCGGCGGTGGGATAAAAAAGTGACCGACCGTATTCGGCGACGCCATACGTTCCGATTACCTTCTGGATTTCATCGGAAATAAGCCAGTTTATGAAATTGTTAGCCATCTGTAGCTTCGCTGTCGGGATTTTATCCGGGTTTATAGCTATTGCAGCATAGACGTTCAGGAATATCTCCCCCTTTTCCACCAAAGGTACCAGATTTAGTTTACCCTTATAAGCTAAAAAAGTGGATATATCGGCGAGAACATAGGCCCCTTGTTCATTAGCCATAAGCAAACATGGCCCCATGCCCTTCCCGGCTTCCACATACCATGGGCCTGCCTTCTGGATATCCTCGTACTTGAAGCCTGCCTTTGACCAAATCAGCTTCTCTTTGGTGTGTGTTCCCGAATTGTCGCCTCGGGAAATAAATTTAACCTTTTCGGGGTTCTTATTGCCTTTCTCAGCAAGTCTCTTAAAGGCATCTTCAGGTGGCATGTCTTTGATACCGGCGGGGTCACTCAGCGGGCCGGCAATTATGAAAAAGTTATAGGCAAAATACCTGCGGTTTATGCCGTATCCATCGGCTATAAACTTGTCCTCGGCCGCCCGGTCATGGACGACAACAGCGTGTACGTCTCCTCTTCTGCCGTACTCCAGTGCTATGCCCGTGCCAGCATATACGATATCCATCTCCACATTGTATTTCTTCTCAAACATAGGCTCTAAATAATACCACAGACCGGTATCGTAAAGACTGGTGGTGGTGGCGATTTTGAACCTTTCTTTGGCGGTTACTACTGGAAATGCTGTAGTACCAGCAATATCTTTGCCAAGACCTGGCGTCTCTGCCTGAGGTCTACATCCGACAACGCCCATCACCAAGATTAAAAGTGCGATTACAAATGATAGGCAGTGGATTATTTTTTTCATTGTTTTATCTCCTCCGAAATTCTGCTGAAAGATACCCCTAAAAATAGAAATGCACCTCGAAAGGAGGTGCCCTGGATGACACAATTATGTGCATACCGACTCTCCTTTCCAAACATGGGAGGCGTCACCGTTTCCAATGGCACCCTATCGGCCAATGCCCCTGGGGAATGTCCCTTTAGGGCAACAGGCTCGGAAAGCATGCTATCAAATTTGCGGTATTATAACATGGAGGTTTGGTGCAAACAACCTTTGCCTCAACGGTGAAAACATTCTTATAGAGGCGAAGATTTTAGGTGTGGCTGATGTCGTTGAAGCTTGAGTAACTCTCTTCTACGAGAAAGGGTTCAAGCTCGAGTAGCGAGACAAAAGAAGCAACGCATTGCTGAATTTGTTAGACATCAAACAGACGGGATAGGTGCCAGCCAATTCCGGCGATACAACTACTGTTAACTACGTCAAGCTCACGAAGTAACGATGAAGAGTATAATCCGAACGGGTGAGAATCTAGGCAGACGGGCTCATCAGGGCAGCTCCAGAACTCTCACTGAGAAGCAAGGCCTGATTCCGCATTGACGGTAATTGTGTGCCCAGTACGATAAAATAGAACAGGACCATTCTAAAGCTGATATTGTTCGTTCTCTCATGTTTCCTCCCGATGTTTACCCATTTCAAGTACCTTCAAAAGCACTTCTGACAGCCGCAAGTCGCCGATGATTTTGCCATCTTCATCAAGCACCGGGATGATATCCTCTTCATAATCAAGCATCCGTTCCAAGGCTGTCTGAAGTGTATCATTTTCTCTTACGCTGAACGAGCGCATACCGCGACGCGCCAAGTCTTTTGCCTTCTTGGCGTCTACAATACGGAAGAATTCAGAAACAGCTATTTTACGCATTCCTTTACCTCTCGAAAGCTGAAGGTGTGCCCACCTCATCAGGTCGATGCGCGATATCATGCTAGAGAACCTCTGGCGGGAATCAACAAGAAAAACCCCGCGGAGACCTGGCTCGAGAGCAAATCTGGAGATAACATCAGCTAAAGAAGTATCCTCAGGAATCGATGCGCAAGCCACACCGTACAAACGATAAACTTCTGCCACCCGAATTATCTTCATCCCAGCATCCTTCACAACTCTTGGTTTTCTTACAGACAGGTCAGACGAGATTTTGTATTGAAATATTCTTCAATTTTCTACACAGCAACGCATGCCATTTCACGCTGGCTATTCACCATAGCAGGTTTAAGTTAAGGCATGAACTATCCCCGTTACTTTCTCAACAGGAAGAACAAAGCTGATGCCGGTACCGGGTTTATCTAGCTCTGTGGCCTTCACAATCTCTGCCAGAACCGAATCCACTTTATCTCTTGGGATAACCGAGAGTACGATTTCCTTCTCAGGTTCGATGCAAATCCCCAGGATTTTCTGGTGCTCGTGAATCCCCGTGCCTCTGCCGAACATAACTGTCCCTCCTTCTGCCCCCGCCTTCATTGAAGCTTCGACCACACGGTCACCCCAACCTTTTTTTACGATGGTCACAATAAGAGCTCTATTTTCCTTGGGCATTGTTTATTCACCTCCATCTTCTTGAGTTTTGTACGAAAAATCAACCCCAGTAACATGACTGACAATATAGGGGCTAAAGCTATCAGCGCGATGAGTCCGAAACCGTCGGCAACAGGATTTCTACCCTCCATAACCGAAGTAACTCCTACCGCTATTGACAGTAGAAAGGTTACTGCCATGGGCCCGGTGGCAACACCTCCAGCATCAAAGGCAATAGAGACAAAGGTTCTAT
>VGNY01000082.1 GCA_016865895.1 Chloroflexota bacterium
TAAGCCCCACCACTTGATTGCAAAAATTTACCAAAAGTGAGCAAATCATGTGCAGTTGCTCACAACTCAAATCTCATTCCCCGGGGTTAATAGTTCGTCAGTTCGTTTACTGTATATCAGCGGTCGGCAAACTCTGTAGGCAGTGCTCTGCTTAAACTGATGAAATCCTGAAAACAAGTGTATTTGTTTTTGCTAATTGCCCAAATTTCTGGCAGACCTATGCGGATAAGCAAATGTGCATGCCGAGGTTCAGGTTACCGCCGACCTTGCTGGCGCTATTACAACGTGGCTGCCCTGTATTTTTTGCTCCAAATCCATTTTGATAGAGTCAACGATTTGCTGGACTTCTGACATCTTGCGTTCATCTTCAAATTCGAGGAATATCTCAATAAAAACGTTGCCGCCTGTTCTCCTTGAGCGGATGCCATGCAAAGCCTCATATTCATGAAAATGAGAGGCTAATGCACGCAATATAACCAGCTGCAGTGATTCTTCTAGAGCACGGTCTAGTAAATCATACATCGACTGTGAGCTAACACTGTATATCGAATAAACTAAGAACATGGATACTATTATTGAGCCAACTGGGTCGATGTATAAGGACCAGGCGTGACTGCTAAAGACAATGCTAAGTAGTAGCGATAAAATGACCACTCCGGTGGATATTGTTTTCGTCCTGTATAAACGCCACAGAGATTCCATCACAGGAGAATGCTCTTTCTTGGCCAGGTGGTAGTCATGATTCCACAGTGCTATGCTGCAAATGAGAGCAGCGACAGAAAAAGCAAGGCCGATATCCACACCTACGGGATGCATCTCAACGCGTGACTGAAAGCGTTCCACGGTGTGATATAGTATTAAGAAGAAGGAGACTATCATAACTACGGCAACTATCAACCCTGAAAAATTCTCTAGCTTGCCGTAACCGTAATTATAACCCTCTGTCCTTCCCGCATGGACCTTCCTCAAACTTAACCACGAGAGGAGAACGGCTATGGTAAGGCCGGCGTTTTTCAATACCTCAGAAAGAATAGCTGTGGAATTTGCAGAAATGGCAGCGAAAAGTCCGGTTGCTAAGCCAAATAAGCCGAAGATGACCCCAAGTAGGATAGACCGTTCCTTTTGCTGTGAAAGGCTGGGGGTAATCGGCTTTCCCTTTTTCATTTTCCCAATAATGTGGCGGTAAAGGATAATGTTACAGTCGCCTTTAATAATACCAGATTTCGCTATGAGGGGTCTCATAATTATCAATTGTGCTATACTTTATGGCAGGAGATGACCGAACCAGAAGATTCCATTGTGCGTTCGAATCGACCACATTCGAAAACTAGGAGGTAACAGAATGGACATCGTAGAGAAGAAACTGGGGAATGTGAATGTGCTATCCCTGTCGGGCAGGCTAGATGCCTACTGTGCAACTGACGTGGAGAAGAAGCTGGATTCATTAATTGAGGCTGGTCAACCTTGCCTGGTAATCGACCTTGAGAAGTTGGAGTACATCAGTAGTTCAGGACTCAGGGTCTTTTTGGCGGCGCTTAAGAAAACAAGAAAACAGCAAGGGGATATCAAACTAGCCTGCATGAAACCTTTTATTAAAGAAGTGTTTGACATCGCTGGATTTAGCCAGCTTTTCAACATATTTGATACCCAGGAGGCCGCTGTTAGTGGTTTCAGTGAGGCGTAGGTGAAGATTACCGTAGCCGGTATATTTTGAACCATCTCGAAGGTTAAGAAGTGGACTATATATTTTGCCCCTTCAAATGTTTCTTGGTATCTCTGTTCAATGCCACAAATAAGCGGGCGGCATTAAGCACACGCTAGCCAAGCGTTAAGAAAATGAGGCTTTCACGGCCGAGGGGGCATATTCTGAGGAGTGATTGTTAAAATAAGAAGGGCAGCCTCACGGATAATATGCAAGAAGAACAACAAGTGGCTCGTATTACACTTGTGGCAAAGGTGGACTTTCTCCCTGCTGTTGCCAGTTTTGTGCGGGAAATCTCCATCAAGCTGGGCCTAGCTGGCAATGATATAGGGCGGCTTGAGCTTGTGGTGGAGGAAGCTTGTATGAATGTGATTGAACACGCCTTCGACCCTGGTGAGCAAGGTTTTTTCGATGTCGTTATCTTGCGGAAGCCGGGGCAGGTTGTAGTGGCAGTTGAAGACCAGGGATTACCTTTTGATTTTAGGAAATTTGACGTTGGGAAAGAATCAGGCCTCGGCATCATGTTGATGAAAGCCTTTGCTGATGAGATTCATTTTCTCAACTTAGGTCGTCGCGGCAAACGGGTCGAACTTGTTAAAAACCTTCCCTACAAAGATGTCGAAGCATATATTTCTGAAGAGGAAAAGGATAGAGCCTTGCCTCTTTTCCCTGTTCCCAAGGATATTCCAATTGCAATACGCTTGATGAAACCGGATGACTCAGTCGATTTGGCTAGGTGTGTGTATCGTTGCTATGGATACACTTATGCTAATGGTGATGTTTATTTTCCTGATAAAGTGAGAGAATTTCTGGAAAGCGGCTTGCTTATATCTCATGTCGCCTTAAGCCCCGATGGTGAGGTTATTGGTCATATTGCAATACGTAAGGAATATCCTGAAGCTATAATTGGAGAAAGGGGACAGGCAGTAGTTGACCCACGATATAGAGGCCATGGCCTGCTTAAGAAACTGGTAAGTTCTTCGGTAGCCCATGCGAAGGACATGGGGATGTATGGAACTTACAGCGAAGCGGTAACTGCTCACACATACAGTCAGAAGGCGGCTCTTTCGATTGGAGCACGCGAGACAGGTGTCCTTTTAGGCTTTACTCCCGCAACTATGTTATTTAGAAAAATCCAGGAAGAATATCGACAACAGCGTCAAGCCGCAATACTTTTATATACGAGACTTAATGAGGAGCCATTGCGAGATGTGTATCCACCATTTCACCATCAGGCGGTTATTCGTCGCATATATGAGAGCAACAATTTCAGACGAAATATTATGAACGCACTTGATGTTAAAGAGCCAGATGATGTTCCTCCGTCTTCTCAGGTAGACGTGAGGGTGCAGATTGAAGCGAGCCGAGCTTTTATGCTCATCGCACAATACGGAGCTGACGTGGAAGAGTTGGTGAAATTCCGTTTACGTGAACTTTGTCTGCGCAGAATTGACTGTATCTACATTGATTTGCCATTGTCTCATCCGGCTACGCAGAAATTTTGTGCCTCATTAGAAATGCTTGGCTTCTTCTTTGCTGGAGTCATCCCGGAGATGTCTGAGGGCGATGTGCTTCGTTTGCAATATCTTAATAATGTGGATATTGGCCTTGGAAACATTCAGATTGCCTCTGATTTTGGGAAAGAGCTGCTTGATTATGTTATTAAAGCAAGAGGAGCGTAGATGAAAGTCACCACTGTGGTGTCATGACTAAGATGTCTGAAGGCTGAGAATGTGGATATATTTTCAGGGGGTGTGGGGGTAGGCGAATTCAATATCAGGTTGAGTATCCCTAATCTCTGTTTCGAGAAGCCGGCTGCCAAATTAAGTTGAATGGATATGTCAGTCGCTAACATATTGATAGACCTAATTAAGACGGCTTGCGTAGTCGTTGCCTTTGCTTACGTTGTGACCCGTGCCGGATTCTTTACCGAAATATTAGAGAGAAAGTTCAGTTTCAAAAACCAGATTATCCTGATTTTGCTTTTTGGTGCACTGTCTATATTCGGCACATATGGTGGATTAAGGCTGCCGTCTGGTGCCATAGCCAATATTAGAGACCTGGGACCGATGGTGGCCGGGCTTGTTGGCGGTCCGCTGGTTGGACTAGGGGCAGGCCTAATAGGTGGCGTACACCGTTATTTCCTTGGCGGATTTGTCTGCATTCCCTGTTCTTTGAGCACCGTTATAGCTGGTCTATTGGGCGGTGCAATTTATAGGCTTAAAAGAGGGGAGTTCGTTGCAGTTTGGCAGGCGATACTTTTTGCTGTTTTTATGGAATTATTGCATATGGGGTTGACGCTATTGATAGCCAGGCCATATGAGCAAGCGCTAACGGTAGTTAAAGAAGTTATTTTGCCTATGACTGGTGCCAATGCACTGGGTATGGCTGTCTTCGCTTTTATAATACGTAATCTGATAACTGAGAGAAGGACAGCGGAAGAAAAGGAAAAATATAGACGTGAACTTGAGCGAACAGAGTATGAGATGGAGACTGCCAGGGGGATTCAACAAAGCTTTTTGCCTGAGGCACTGCCTCGAATAGACGGTTTTGAGTTTGCTGCTTTGAACTTGCCGGCGAGACAGGTTGGGGGAGATTTCTATGATTTCATACCCGTCTCCGAAGGTAAATGGGGAATAATAATAGCTGATGTATCTGGCAAAGGTGTACCGGCAGCTTTGTTCATGGCATTGTCTCGAGCTCTGGTTCGAGCCAACGTCGCTGACAACCCTACATCTTCTCAAGCCATGCAGAAAGCAAACAGCCTGATTTCGCAGGAAGCTAAGATGGGTATGTTCGTAACCTTATTTTATGCTGTCCTGGATCCAGAGAAAAGACGGCTGCAGTATGTCAATGCTGGTCATAATCCGCCCTTTGTGGTTAAAAAGAGTTCGGGAGATGTTGTCCTGTTGCGAGCCAGTGGGATTGCCATGGGTGTTATGGACGAGGTTTCGTTGGAGGAGAAAGAGATTGAACTGGACAGCAATGATATCGTAGTCTTCTACACCGACGGTATCACTGAGGCTATCAATAAGGTCGGAGAGCAATTCGGGGAGAAAAGGCTAATTGAAACGATAAATCAGAACGCAGATTTACCGGTGAAAGATTTGATGGGCAGGGTAAAGGACGAGGTGTTTACTTTTGCTCAGGACCAGCCTCAATATGACGATTTCACATTAGTTTTATTGAAGGCAACTTAGGAGATGAACAACGGCGCAGAATCAATTTGAATTGAGAATTGATGCTAAGCTGGAAAACCTGTCGGTAATCGCCGATTTCATTTCCAGCTCGATGGGCCAGCTTGGCATAGATGCAGGCGTGTTCGAAGTCCAAACGGCTGCGGATGAGGCATGTACTAACATAATAAAGTATGCCTATGCTGAGGAAGGCGGCATAATCAACATCACCTGTGAGGTGCGGGACAATAATTTTGTCGTTACCATCAAGGACAAGGGGAAACCATTTGACCCTTCCTCTGTTCTGCCACCTGACCTGGAGACAGACGTGGATAAACGGAGAATCGGTGGGCTCGGCATATATTTAATGAGAAAGCTGATGGACGATGTCAGCTACAGCTTTGATGCGGAAAAAGGCAACACGCTGGTAATGAGGAAGATATTGACTGGGAAAAATTGAGAGCGCTAAAGGAACAAGCCTGTCTGTAGCCAATAGAAAATGGCATAAATATAGATGATAGCTGGTGTATTTGCAGGCAGAACAATATCGACAAAGCTACTACTGGCTTTAGGGGCGGCACTGCTTTATGGACTGTTGAACTGGGCTTTCAGTGGCTTGCATCTACCCGGTGCCACACTAATTAGCCTGAGGCCACAGGTTGCAGTTCCTATAACCATGGGGTTGGCTTTTGGCCCTCTTCCGGGGTTTGTCACTGGATTTGTGGGCAATGTCTTTGGTGACTTCCTCTCCGGCTATGGACTGCAGTATTGGGACTGGTCTATCGGCAATGGTCTGCTGGGGGCTGTTCCGGGATTTGTCTATCTAACGGGCATACAGATAGTCAGGACCGTGGGACAATTCGGCATAGTCCTTTTATCTATCTTGATAGCTAACATGGTCGGATTGACTACCGGTACCTTCATTGATAGTCTGGTATTGCATCGTTTGGCGTTCCAAGAAGCTATTTTGAGCTGGTTGCTACCCTCTTTGCTGACCAATGTCTTGCTGGCTTTCGCCATCGTTCCTCTGTTGCTGCTGGCTATCAGGCGTCTTGTGTTGACGTTGGAAACTAGAGTCATACTAATGGTGACTTTTCTGCTGGCTGCCTGTATTTTGGGGACAACAGCCATACTTGTCTGGCGCGCTGACGATGTAATTGTATCCACTGTAGGTGGGACAGCAGGTATTCAGGTGACAGCTGAAGCTATCCTGGACTTGTTACGCTGGGCTGGTTTGGCATCTGTTGTCATCCTGCTGGTCGGCACAGTTACATCTGTATTTATGGTCAGGAGACTGACATCGCCCGTGTCGCTACTTTGCACTGGGGCTAGGGTTGTCGGTTCAGGAGAGTACCAGACAAACGTGATTAACCCCGTCGCCAAACGTAACGACGAGTTAGGGGAATTGGCCAGGACCTTCCAGGATATGGTTGAAAGTCTGAAACTACACATGAAGGAACTCGAGAGGACCACTGCCGCCAAGGAGCGCATCGAAAGCGAGTTGAGAGTGGCTACTGAAATCCAGACCAGCATGCTGCCCAGGACATTTCCTCCGTTTCCAGATAGAAAAGAGTTTGACATTTTCGCCACCATGACCCCAGCCAGAGAAGTAGGCGGCGATTTCTATGACTTCTTCTTTGTTGACGAGAATAAGCTGTGTTTCGATATCGGTGATGTTTGTGGAAAGGGTATTCCAGCGGCGCTGTTCATGGCCATCAGTAAGACCCTCTTGAAGACGGAGGCATTGCGTGGCTTATCACCGGATCAAATTCTTACCCGGGTTAACGATATACTATATCCTGATAACGAACTCTCCATGTTTTTCACAGGCTTCTGTGTAATTCTCAATACAAAAAACGGTGAAATGTTATATGCTAATGGTGGGCATAATCCACCTTTAATATGTACCGCCGACGGTGCGTTTCAATTCATCGAAATGTCTAAGAGCTTGGTAGTAGGAGTAATGCCAGATGCCAAATTCGAATGTCAAAAACTAATACTCAAGCCAAACGATGTTATTTTCATGTATACCGATGGTGTAACCGAGGCTGTGAATCTAGAGGAGTACCTGTTCTCTAGCGATAGACTTAAAAACTGCTTGTCGAACTTGAAAGACAGGGATCCAACATACATAATAAATACAATAAAAGTTGAGATAGAGACATTCACTCGCGGAATGCCCCAGTCTGATGACATCACCATGCTGGCTCTGAGGTTCAACGGAAAGGGAAATTGACCTTATGAATTACGGTTTGGGGCTAAGGCGCGAAATTAGTCACCTTTTGAGGTAAAGGAGTAATAGCGATGGAAGGCTATTTTGCGGAGTATCGAAAAAAGCTAACCACGCCGGAAAAGGCAGTTGAAGACATTCAAGATGGTAGCACCATCGTGCCGGGTATGGTCAGTGCTGAACCCCCTGCACTTCTGGCTGCTATTGCAAACAGAGCGAGGCAAGGGGACCTGAAAAATATAAGCGTCTATTTTCTTCATCCGGCAGAGCATGCTGCCATGACCATACTTGCGCCAGACCTTTGCGATTGTGTTCAGATATATTCATGGTTCGTTGGCTTGGCTGATAGAGCCCGGGTTAGAGTAGGGCTGAACTACTTCGTGCCCAATTATTTCCATCAGATACCGCGGCTGTTGAGTGATTTTATGCAAGTCGATGTAGCCATGATGTGTGTTTCTCCTATGGATAAGGCAGGATATTTCAGCTTTGGCACTGCCAATGACTACACCTCCACGGCAGCCAGACATTGCAAAAAACTCCTTGTTGAGGTGAACGAGTATATGCCTCGTATCTTTGGAGATTCTCTCCTCCACATCTATGAGGTTGATGCTGTTGTGGAGAACCATACGCCTATTATGGAAACGGTACCCCAAGAGCCAACTGCTGAGGATGAAGTTATAGGCAAATATATTGCTGAGATGATACCTGATGGGGCGACTATCCAGTTGGGAGCAGGTAATGTTCCTAATGCTATCTCTCGTTATTTGTTGAACCATAAGGACCTGGGGATTCATACGGAATTGTTCTGTCCCAGCATGGTCGACCTGATAGAAGCAGGCGTGGTCACAGGCAGGAGGAAAACTATCCACCCGAGGAAAAATGTTTTCACTTTTGCCCGAGGTACCAAGATGATGTACGAGTTCATGGACAATAACCCGACTATGGAGAGCTACCCTGTCTCCTATGTCAATGACCCCACGGTGATAGCTAAAAACGAAAACATGATCTCCATCAACTCTATACTCGAAGTTGACCTTCTCGGTCAGTGCAATGCCGAGTTTCTTGGTGGCTATCAATTCAGCGGCACAGGAGGGCAGCTTGACTTTGTACGTGGGGCATTTAATTCTAAAGGCGGAAAGTCCATATTAGCCTTCCATTCAACAGCCAAGAATGGAGAACTATCTCGTGTTGTGCCACGCTTTGAAGCAGGAACTGTAGTTACCACCCCCAGGATGGATACCCAGTACATTGTCACCGAGCAGGGGGTAGTCAATTTGAAGGGAAAGTCCACTAGGGACAGAGCATTGGATATCATCAGCATCGCGCACCCCAAATTTCGAGACGAGCTGCTACGAGAAGCGGAGGACATGTACTTACTTTGACAGACCTCGTTACAATGACTTAGTCTTGGTTAGCTTTTTTGGAAAAGATATATGGACTGTGTTAGGTATAGGAGAGAAAGATGAATATATATGATGCAGAATATAAAGAGAGGTTAACCACGCCCGAAAAAGCCGTAGAGCGAATAAAGAATGGTGACACACTTGTGCATGGCGCGACCATATCTGAACCGCCGGCTCTTTTGGCCGCAGTTGCCAACCGCGCTAGGGAGGGTAACCTGAAGGACATAAAAGTCTATTCCAGTTTGCCCATGGAATATGCTGCCAAGACGGTCTTGTCCCCAGACCTTTCTGATTGTATTCAAGCCTATTCATGGTTCGTGACCGCTGCAGACAGGGCTCGGGTTAAGGTGGGGCTCAGCTATTATGTGCCTAATTATGTCCATCAAATACCGAGGCTATGCAGCGATTTCATGGATATAGACGTTGTCATCACTACTGTTTCCCCCATGGATAAGGCTGGCTACTTCACCTTTGGAGCTGTTAATGACTATACGTCTGTAGCTGCCAGAAATTGCAAAACACTTATTGTAGAGGTAAATGAGAATATGCCTCGCGTTTTCGGGGACTCTCTCCTTCATGTTTTCGAGGTGGCTGCTGTTGTGGAAAACCATGTACCGCTTCTGGAGATGACTTCGCCGGAGCCGAAGCCTGAGGATGAGGTTATTGCCAGATACATTGCTGAGATGGTTCCTGATGGGGCTACCATTGAGCTTGGGTTGGGTGGCATTCCTAACGCCATTGCCCATTTGCTGGAGGGACATAAGGATTTGGGGATTCATACGGGGGTTTTCGTTCCTGCCATGGTGGATCTGATAGAAAAAGGGGTTATTACCGGACGGAAGAAAACCTTGCACCCGAGAAAGCATGTTTTCATGGTAGCTCAAGGAAATAGGAGGATGTATGATTTCATAAACGATAACCCCAGCATGGAGAGCTATCCTGCGTCCTATGCTGAGGACCCCTCGGTAATCGCCCAAAACGACAACATGATTTCCATTAACACGATACTTGAAGTGGACCTCACTGGTCAGTGCAACGCGGAATTCCTAGCTGGCTCCCAGTTTAGCGGTACAGGAGGGCAGCTCGATTTTGTGCGTGGGGCATTTAACTCCAAAGGTGGAAAATCTATACAAGCTTTTTATTCCACGGCGAAAAAAGGCAAAACTTCCCGTATTGTGCCCCGCTTTGAACCGGGCACGGTGATTACCATTCCAAGGATGGACACTCATTATCTCGCTACTGAATATGGAGTAGTCAACCTGAAGGGTAAGTCCACTCGAGACAGAGCATTGGATATCATAAATATCGCACATCCCAAGTTTAGAGATGAGCTGCTCCGGGAAGCGGAGAATATGTACCTTATTTGAGCAAAAACAACTTGATAGAAGTCCTACGATTAAGAGGATAATATTAGCGTTCAAAATAAGGCTGTAGGTTCGTATTACTAGCTACCAAAGTGGGACCGCCTACTTTTTTGTGGCAGCAATAAAGTCATCGAGAGTTTTCGCTGCCAGGGTTTGGACTTGAGCAACTCCTCGTCCGGTAAGATGCACTGCCACTTTGAATATGGCATCATCGTTGGGAGCTTCGAAGATGTTGATGAAGTCATACTGTCCCAGAGTAGCATACTGGGCCAGTATTTTTACTCCCATAGCCTCAATCTCGCGATTGTTGGCCTTAATCCGTGCCGGGTCTTCTTTAATAGCTTTTCTCCCTTCATTAGAGACACTCGTGAGCGCGATGTAGATTGGCATACCCCCTCCTTCAATGCAATTTTGCTGACATCTGGACCAGATTTGCTTGACGTCGATATATATCTTAACACATGATAGATGCACGAGCCAATGGCAATCTTGCGCCTGCTCAAACAAATCAGGCATTGATTCGTAACCTTTTGCCCCTTATGGTACTTGTGGCTCTCGACCTGCTTTGCTGCTACAATATTGGCAGAGAATGTTAAGTGGCAAGGTGGAAGGCCAAGGCAAAAGTTTTTCTTTCTGTCCACTAAGCTCCAACATAATCTGCTATGGACGATACTTTTGCCCCTCTATTTCATCAGGCTCGACTTTAACAGTTGAAAATTACCACCGAAGCTAGACCATCTACCCATCAAATACAATTTCAGCCTTCACAAGGCAAAATGTTGTGAGACGTTTTTTCAGAAATATATTGACATATCACCTATAA
>VGNY01000083.1 GCA_016865895.1 Chloroflexota bacterium
TTAAGGTGCTAAAGTCTTCAAATTGAGGAGTTTGATAATGAAAACTTGATTTAAAGAATTAATTTCTCGATCTTGAAAACCTCCGAGGAAGATTGGACAGATTAATCATCGATTTTTAAACACCCTCCTAATTATTCCGGGTGTGGTTAATGTTCCCAGCCCCCACTTACTATTTACCACAAGGCGCTAAAAATGTCCAGTGGTCAGCCTCGCCTGTCATTCTGCTCCCGATTTATCGGGAGCAGAATCTCCTCTCAGTCGTTTGATTTGACGTATATCAGTTCGTTGGGTTAACCTAGCCCTGCAAACAAATGAATACGCCATCAATCCCCTTGCTTAAGGCTCTAACCGAAGCCGGAGTCGGCTCCAGGAGGTGGATAACCGATGCCATCAAAAATGGCAGAGTAAAGGTAAACGGTGAGACAGTTGAGGACTTCTGCCATACGGTGAACTTGGAGACTGACCGCGTCTCGGTAAATGGCAAAATAGTTGACCTGAAGCCAAGGCGCACAGTATACCTGATGGTTAACAAGCCGGCGGGTATCCTAACCACTACCAGCGATGAGCGAGGCCGTAGGACGGTTATGGACATTCTGCCTGAGAAGTATCGCCGCCTGAGGTTATATCCCGTCGGGCGGCTGGATAAAGGCAGCACCGGGCTGTTGCTTTTAACCAACGACGGCGAGCTTACCTATAAACTTACGCACCCAAAGTTCGAGCATGAGAAAGAATACCTGATTCATATAGACGGCAGGCTCAAGCCGGACGAGAAAAGAAAGCTGGAAAAGGGCTTGAAGCTCGAGGACGGTATGACCTATCCCGTTGCTGTGAAGGAGATAAAATCTCAGCCGCCGTTCAACTACAGCATAACTATGCACGAGGGCAGGAAGCGGCAGGTACGCCGCATGCTGGCAAACCTTGGCTACAGGGTAATGGAACTCAAGCGCATCAGGATGGGAAACCTGAACCTGGGCAACCTCAAAGAAGGCACCATCCGTGAACTAGCCCCTGAAGAAGTCCGCACGCTCGCCACAAGAAATCAAAGTCCATCCCGATTTACCCCGATTTATCGGGATTTATCGGGAAAAAATCAAAATGACGGATAAAACTGCAAAAATACGGGCGGGTGGACAGACCCGAAGGTCTACCCTACATTTTTTGATAGTTGACCCTTTGCCTTTTTCTGCCATTCTGAGGGAGCCCCGATTGTACCGGGGCGACCGAAGAATCTCATGTGGATATCTTTCGCTTTGCTCAGGATGACAGGGGAAAAGCTCAGGATGACACGTCGTTGCTCCGAATCTAGCCCATCATATATAATTGGGGCATGCCAGCGTAGCTCAGTGGTAGAGCAGCGGTTTCGTAAACCGCCGGTCGTCAGTTCGACTCTGACCGCTGGCTGTATCTATTTCATCATGGCTTGCCGACATTTTGCCGACATCTTCTACTTGGCGCAGCTTCGTCTGCAGTATTTCGTCAAATCTCTTGGCAGCAGCGTTTTGCAGGTCTGGAACGCAATGGCTATACACATCTAAGGTAAAGGCGACACTTGCGTGGCCTAGCCTTTCCTGGACGATCTGTGGATGTACGCCACTCATAAGCATTAGACTTGCATGGGTATGTCTAAGGTCGTGGAAACGAACATGAGTTATATTCGCCTTCCGCACTATTCTGGCAAAATTATGGGTAAGGGTGCCCGGATACATTGGTTTGCCTTCGGGGCTTCCAAATACGAAATCATTTTCTTTCAGTTGTTTACCTGATAGAAGCCACTGCGTCTCTTTACCAAAGAGCACCTGGGGCTCAGAACTGATGGTCGTGAGCACAATAGGAATTCAAATGGTTATGATGTTGGAGGGGATTGGGAAGAAGATGAAGTGCAATGCCCAGTTTATAAAAACATTTAATGGTGATAGAATTACGCTCGTATTGCTGTAAGTATAGTCAGCCCAAATTATTTTCTCGGGAGAGAATGATGCGTGTGGGATTAGGAGAATGAACTTTAATCTTGGTTATTGTTTCAATTGTCTTCGGAGCAGGAAAACTGCCAGAAGTTGGCGGAGTAACTGGTAAAGGTGTATGAGTTTCAGAAATGAGCGACGCGGTGATTATGACTAAGCAGAAAAAGAACCTATCAAAGCCAGAGACAAGAGCACCAATAAAGCAATCTGGTATAGCGCCGAGCAAGAAACTACGGTCTTTGCTGGCAATTTCAGTCGCTCTTGCCCTAGGCTTGTTAGCCTGCAACCACACCACCACCATGTCGACTGCTCCGGTCGTGGTACGTTTGACTCACGTGGGCAACCCACAGACCAACTTCGGCAGGGCTGCAATCCGCTTCGCCGAGCTAACCACCGCCAAGACCAACGGTCAGGTAAGGATGGAGGTCTTTCCAGAACTTTCACTATCGGGCGGCGATAACCTTGCTGCACTGAAGAAACTGCAGGAGGGGGAAGTGGATGCTACACTTCACTCAAACCTCATCTATGCTAATCTAGACCCGCGGTTCGAGGTGTTCAGTCTTCCCTACGTAATGACCAGCCGGCAAGCTGCCTACAGGGTGGTGGACGGTGATGTTGGCAATGAGCTTCTGTGCCTTATGAAACAGTACAACATTATTGGTCTGGCATATGGCGAAAACGGCTTCCGTCAGGTGACTAATAGTAAGCGGCCGGTCGCCAGGCCTGACGATATTCAGGGCCTTAGAATTCGCGTGCCGGAGACAAAACTGTATCTGGACACAATGAAGGCACTCGGGGCCGACGCCCAGGTTATGACCTTTAATCAGGTCTACGCTGCCCTGCAACGAGGGGAACTTGATGGGCAGGAGAACCCCCTTTCAATCATCTACTCGTCTGAGCTATATAAGGTCCAGAAATACCTGACTGTCTGGGATTATAGCTGGGACACGGTGGTTCTAGGGTTCAACCGTGGATTCTGGGACAGGTTACCTCAGTACCTGAAGGACGCTCTGAGGTTAGCGGCACAAGAGACCATGATATCCATGCGCCAGTGGGCGCAGAATGACGATCAGTCGCTTCTAGAACAGCTCAGGAAAGCAGGAATGGAGGTCACGGTTCTTACCGCAGCTCAGAAGCAGCCGTTCATTGAAGCAACCAAGCCAGTCTATGCTGCTGAAGAGGCCAAGGTCGGCAAGGAGCTTGTGGCTAGGGTGCAGAAGATAGGCCGGGGAGACTAGAGTGCCTGCATGTATACACTAGCTGCTGACCCGAGCGTCTCCGCCAGATGATTGAGGCACGAGATGTACAGAAGACTGTGGTGGGGATATAGCAGTCAAGAAACAATCAGATGGGTAACGTGGAAGCCTCGCAGTTTTAAACTGCAAGGTCTTCTCCATGTCATTGCCTAATCCAGCCTGTTCTACACACCTCAGGCTAAAGTTCAAATTACAGAAATTGACATTCGGGGTGAACGTGGTATATTCTATGCTGAAAAATAAAGGGAGGTAACCAATGCAAGCATATTGTATGAAGTGCCGTAAAAAGAAAGAAATGAGCAATCCGAAGTCCATAAAAATGAAGAATGGTAAGCCCGCAACTCAGGGCGTTTGCCCTACCTGTGGAACTAAGATGTTTCGAATAGGTAAGAGTTAACGATTACGAGCGGATGAACATTTGAAAAGCCGGGTGTTTTTATCAAGACGCCCGGCTTTTTATTACACTAAATGGACAACTGTGACATAGATGAACTGTCTGTGCCACCTTCTGTAATAAAATGCTCAGTCCTCAACGCTGTGCTGGCCTGAACTTAGGCAAGGCAAACTCCTCATTAACATCTTCCCATACAACTTCCACGGGCATATCACACTTTACCTCATCGTGATTACATCCAACTATATTTGTCAGCAGGTGAGGTCCTTCATTCAGTTCCACTATTGCAGTTACATATGGCAGGTCATCCCTAAAGGAATCATGGAATGCTTGGTGATAAACAGCGTAGGTGTAAATCCACCCCTTACCGCATGCTAAAATCCACTCTGTGTCGTTTGAGTAGCACTTCGGGCAGATGATTGACGGTGGCCAGCGAACATGGTGGCAATCCCGACATTCCTGGAATCGCAACTGGTGTTTCTTGCATCCGTTCCAAAAGGGCTTGGTATCTGCGTTTGGCTGTGGTAAAGGCTTGTTGTACGTCATCTATAACTATAACCTCCTTAAGATGGTGCAGCAATGTGTCTGAAGCGTTGCGCCATTGTCGCTGCATAGGATTATCTTAGGCTCTTTATTATTGGTCTTGGGGCCCAACTGTCTTTCCTCACAGCGTCTCATTAGCTGCATGGTTGCTTCAGTTAGCTGGGTGAGTCCCATGAAGTAGGCCTCTGATAGCTGTCCGCCGGAAGTGTTTACCGGCAACCTACCTCCAGGTCCAATCGAACAGTCTTTGAACCACTCTTTTCCTTCGCCAGGTTCAAAGAAACCGTAGTCCTGTAAGGTAACCTCAACCGTGTACGTGAAACAATCATAAATCTCGCAGGCATCGATGTCGTTAATGGTGATGCCCGCCGTGTTGAATGCCATTTGACCTGCTGTCTTAGCACCGGTTGGCCCAGCCATATATGTCGACTGATCGATATAGGATGACGTGTTATGCTGGCCGATTCCCATAATAACTGCAGGTGAGTGTCTCAGATCCCGGGCTCGCTCCACAGAGGTTACGATGTATGCTCGCCCACCATCACTGATTAGGCAAACATCAGGTGTTCTGAATGGCTCCACAACCCACTTCGAATTATAATAATCATCGTATGTAAGTGGGCGGTCAAAATAGTAAGCTCGAGGATTGAGGTTAGCCCACCTGCGCTGTGCGACTGCTATTTCTTTCCAGGTTTCTGGTCCAGTTGCGAAGATATGCATGGCACGTCGCGCTGCCATTGCGTATTCAGCAGGATATCCGAATTGCCCAAATACGGCATCATCTGGATTTATCTCACCAATCATTCGTCGACCTGAAAGTGCATTGTCGGCATATGTGACAACCACATAATTACAAAGGCCCGCTTCAAGTACTCCAATCGCATGGTAGAGATGCGTCCGGGCGCAGTTAGCTTCCTGGCTCAGGTAGTTTGGAGACAGACCAAGATGCTGTGCTACCAGATACGGCGTAACCTCCCTTTCACCCATGGCTGGCTGAAAATATCGATAACAAATTAGCCCGTCTATGTCTTTTCTCGTCAGGCCAGCATCTTTAATAGCATTGGCACAGGCTTCAACATAGAAGCTAAGAGCAGTCCGTCCCGAAACACGACCCTGGTCAGTATAACCCACTCCCACAATAGCGTACTTGTCTTTCAAACTCGTCGGCATGACTTTTACCTCCTATTTCTACTAGAGGGTGTTTAATTTCTGTTTTAGCTTCGATTTCGCCCAATTTTGAGAGCCATTCACCCCCAGCCTTTAGACCGTTTTCAAAGATTGCTAGTTTCAACGTAACCCAAAAAGCTCCAGAAAACCTCTTTCTTTTTTTGAATAGCCTCCTACTATTTATCTGTCAGAATCAGCATCGAATTGTGTAAAAACAGGTGCGGTTGCTTTTATTAGTTCTGTAGCTCATAGCTGCCATATCACGTAATAGCCAACGGCAATCCAAGATGGACAACCTTCGAGGTCATTCGGTTTAGCTATCTGGCTAAATTATACATCGAGTTCAAGCAACAAGAAAAACCTTACCTTTTGCGGGAGAAGTTGGTGAGCAATATGATTTTTGCGTGGGCTACTCGGGAGAAAGTTAGTGATATGATTATTTGCCTTAGTCATAGACTCGACAACCCGTCCTTTTGCTATTTCAACAGTGGCAATCTGAGTTGTGGCGTAGCTAAATGACTTTGGAATAGTTGCTCCAATCATAACTAGAGCGGATGCTCTAGGCTACCCCTTATGCTGTTATGTGACATGATAATCAAGCAATAACCATAAGGGTCGAGGCTAAATATAAGTTGGTGGTGGGCGACCTTAAAAGGTCGCACTACATTGGGGAAAAGGGTTATAAACAACCCACGAGAAGCCTGTTGTATTCGTGGAGCATCCTGTCGGCGATAAGTTGCCAACTGAATTCAATCATTTCCTCTCGCCTTATTCTCGCATCTTGCACCTGGTCTTCGCTGAAAAGAAGTCCGGATATCTCGCCGGCCAGTTTATGTGGTGAATTATCACTGACTATGCGTCCCATTTCCTTGTGGCCTATGATTTGCTGCATGCCACCCACATCGGTAGCCACTATCGGCGTGCCGCAGGCCAGAGATTCCAGGGCGACCATGCCAAAGCTTTCGTGATATGAAGGGATGACGCAGACATCCGCGGCGCTGTAAAACAGTGGCAGCTTCTCCTGGGATATAGAACCGGCAAAGGTGATTCGGTCATCAATGTGTAGCTTGCTTGCCATTTTCTGTAATGCCTGTACCTGGCCCTGACTATATTCGTCACCGCCAACAATCAAAAGCAGCGGTGCTTCCTTACCATTTAGATGTGTCAGTGCCCTCAGTAGCTGGTCCAGTCCTTTTAGAGGTTCGATTCTGCCGACAAACAGTATGACCTTTTGATGGTTCAGGCTCAGTTTCTCTCTCGCTATCTCTCTATCTATAGGTTGGAACAGGTCAAGGTTGACGCCACAAGGGATGACGGTGATTTTCTGTGGAGAAGCACCATAATGCCTGACGAGTTCTGCCTTTTCTCTCTCCGTCGAAGTGATAATGCGGTCACAATCGGCTACCACCTCTCGCTCGCTTTCTATACGCAGTTCAGTCTCATCCTCGCCTATGCCGATGCTGTTTTTGACGGCGCCCAAGGTGTGAAACATTACTACGTGGGGGACACGCCACCATACTTGTAATTGCTTGCCCACCAGCCCTGACAGCCAGTAGTGGCTATGAATCAGGTCGTAGCGGATATCATCGGATTTTCTGAAATTCTCTACGCCGCAGATAAACCCTTGAAGATAGGAATAGAGGGCCACCTTGGGCATCTCCTCGTTACCGCCGGTTTGGAGGTGAATCAGCCTGACGTTTCTGCCCAAACTTGTTAGCTGCTCATGCTGCGGTTGATGCTCCATGGTATAAATGTCAACCCTATGCCCTCTTCTCCCCAGTTCCTGTGCCATTTCCCGAATATAAACGTTCATCCCTCCGGTATCTCTCCCTCCCAGCATGCCCAGAGGGCAGCTATGGAGGCTAATCATGGCTATTCTGAGTTGCTGTGGCATGACAAAACTCATCCTGCGTATTTTAATTGACACCTGTATAGCGGCAGCTCATGTCCACCGAGGTGATATTTATACGCTTCACCTCCCTTTAAGAAATCGAAGCGTCTCCTGCCTCTATCAATGCTCTCTTTGATGCACAGCGCTTTTGAAATCAATCCCACGCTCAGCCATCCGTAGCCGGGGTCATAGCCGCTATTGTACAAGTATACTGTGTCCTTGTAATCGAAGCACATGGTGGCAGCCACAGGCGATGAATTAAGCTCCAGTATGTTTAATTTAAGCAGTCCCTGCTTTGCCATGGTATCTGTCGCTGCCCTGAAGAACGATTCGATTTCCGGAGTTAAGAAAGCTGCCTTATCCTGGCGGCTATTTCGAAACAGCTCCAGAAAGATGTCAATATCCTGTCTATTGGCATCTGTGTTGATGCGGTGGTTTAATTCGCCTTCTTCGCTCATCCTCCTCAGTTTACGCTTTAACTCATGTCGCTGTTTCCCAGTTAGCATTTGGAGATATTCCTCCCAAGTGGTGGGCAAGTCGAGTTCTACGGAAACATCCTCGCTAGAGCAGGAAACGTGCCATCCCAACTCTTGAGCCATGTTCGTCAGGCTGGTGATTACTGTGGAATCAGGCCTCAAAGGGGCCAAGTCTAGTTGCAAGACTTTCTCTGTCACAAGATTTTCCAGTAGCACGCGAAAAGAGGCCTCTTCGTTACTCGGTTCCACGATGCAGTCCAGATAATCGCAGACATCGCTACTGCCGATAAAGGAAGCGACGTTATTTCTTACTAGGAATGGGGCAATCCCTATAGCTCTTCCTTGGTATCTCACAACACCCAGCCATATCTTGGCTCCAGAGCCGAACTGCTGCCACCAGACCTTTGACCATTCGGGTGATGAGAAGATTGAGCTGACTGGCGAATTATGTTGAATTTCTTTCCAGTAGGGGTATATGGAATCAAAGCTTTCCAAAGTAAATTCATAGTTCATCAGCCAAACCTGGTCATCAAAAATGGTGAGACTTATCCGACTGTCTATTATAGCCTGAGTAGCAAGCTTTATGCCAATAGCATTTCCCCTCTCCCTTAACGGAAGGAGGAATATAGAATGTAGTGCGAGGCTTCAGCCTCGCCCGAGTGGCTGTGCGACCCTAAAGGGTCGCACTACATTGTCATCCCGATTGCATCGGGACTCGCATGACAGATGAGCATACGCAGGCACTCAGAAGTAGAAAAGAGGGGCTATGTGTTGAATCAAGCTAGGGAATGTGTTAGATTAGGCAGACTTTCAATAGACTAATGGAGGAGACTGGGAAATGAGTAAAAAGCAGTTCCCCAAGCTTTTTGAGCCAGGACGTATAGGTAGCATGGAGGTTAAGAACCGGCTGGTCATGCCGCCGATGGCGACGGGTCTTGCCTTAAAAGATGGTACGGTGACAGACTGCCAGATAGATTACTATGAGGAAAGAGCTAAAGGTGGTTCTGGTCTTGTCATTGTGGAGATTACCTGTGTGGATTCCCCTGTGGGCAAGGGTAATGTGAGGCAGATAGCTATTGACGATGACCGGTTTATCCCCGGTTTGACCAGGCTGGCTGAGGCTATAAAGCGACATGGAGCCAGGGCGGCGATACAGCTTCATCATGCCGGGAGGCAGACTTCAGCTAGGTGGACAGGTTATCAGCCGGTGGCTCCCTCGTCTATTCCGATGCCTGGAGGCGAGCAGCCTAGAGAGCTGACATTAAAGGAGATTGCAATTCTAGTTACACGCTTTGGCGAGGCAGCAGAGCGGGCGAAAAGGGCTGGATTCGATGGGGTGGAGATTCACGGTGCTCATTGCTACCTCATCTGCCAGTTCCTGTCTCCGCTGTCCAATCAGAGGCAGGATGCTTATGGGGGTAGCATTGAAAACAGGGCTCGCTTTCTGCTGGAGGTGATAAAGGCTATAAGGGAGGGGGTGGGGAAAGACTATCCTGTCTGGTGTCGCCTAAGCGCCGTGGAGATAGGTGTGGAGGGAGGAATCACGCTGGAGGATACTCAAGTGGTGGCTAAAATGGCGGAGAAAGCTGGTGTGGATGCTATCCATGTTTCAGCGCATACAATCGCTCCGGCTCGACGACCTCCGATGGCACAGCCACCGTGTGCCTTTGTGCCGTTTGCTGAGGGTATTAAGAAGGTGGTCTCTGTCCCGGTTATCGCTGTGAGCCGAATTCCACCTGAACTCGGTGAAGAAGTTATTCGTGAGGGCAAGGCAGACTTCGTCGCCATGGGCAGGCCACTTCTGGCAGACCCAGGCTTGCCGCAAAAGGTGGCAACGGGCAGGATGGAAGACATTAGACCTTGCCTGTACTGTCTCACCTGTCTTGATAGCCTGAACTGGCGAAAGGAAGGCGTGTGTTGTACGGTGAACCCGACTCTGGGCAGAGAGCGGGAATATGCAGTAAAGCCGGCAGAAAGTCCTAAGAGGGTGATTGTAGTTGGTGGTGGACCTGGTGGTATGGAAGCAGCTAGAGCTGCTGCACTAAGAGGCCATAAGGTAGTCCTGTTCGATGAAGGCGATGAATTAGGCGGTCAGTTGCTGCTGGCTGCGAAGCCACCATTCAAGGAGACTATTGAGACATTACGGCAATATCTGGTGAGACAGGTAACTGAATCAGGTGTTGAGCTGAGGCTGCGACAAAGGTTTACCGCAGACTTGCTGGCTGAATTAAAGCCAGACGTTGTGGTATTGGCCACCGGGGTTACGCCATTCATCCCGCAGATACCCGGAATACAAAGCGAGAAGGTTATTCCGGCGAGCCAGGTTCTTGTCGGTGCCGAGACTGGAGAGCGTGTGGTAGTGATAGGCGGTGAGCTAGTGGGCTGCGAGACGGCGCTGTACTTGGCTGAACGGGGCAAAAAGGTCACCATTATGCGGCGAGGTCCGGAGCTGGCTACCAAGGTTCATCAGTTCATAAGGGAACCTTTGCTGGGCAGGCTGCAGTACAGGGGTGTTTCTATACTCACCGGTGTTGAATATGAGGAAGTCACCGACAGCGGAGTTGTCATCAGAAGTGGGGTGGGAGAGAGGAAGGTGGTTGAAGCGGATACCGTAGTGCTGGCGGCTGGTGCCAAGCCCAGTACCGAGCTTTTGGCTTCGATAGAAGGCAAGGTTTCACGGGTCCTCTGTCTCGAGTTTTACAGCATTCATAGCTGGGCCATAGCTAGGGAAAATGACGTTCCACAACAGGAAGTGTCGAAATGAAGCGGTCCTACACCTGGGTGATGGGCTGCACCCTGGCGGGTGGTCGAACACC
>VGNY01000084.1 GCA_016865895.1 Chloroflexota bacterium
ATCCTAACTCCACCTCCAAAATCCCGCGATAAAGACACTAGGTTTAATCCTTTTATGTTGCTGAACTGCAATACAACTTGTTTATCTTCCATAAAAATAGATTCCACTTTCGCCTCTGCTGCAAGCCGTCTAATTTCCACCACGTGGAGAAGATTGCTAACCGGCTTTGGTATTGGCCCAAATCTATCGCTGAGTTCCAACGTTATGTCCTCTACCTCTTGAGCTCGTTTGGCAACAGCCAATCGTTGATAAAAATTCAGCCTCGTACTCAAACTAGATATATAGTCTTCTGGAATGTAAGCAGTAATGGGTAGAACTATGAAAGGGGGTGGAGCCTTGACCACCTCTCTCTTATCTTCTCCCACCCATCTCTGCTTTGATTCTTCTACAGCCTCAGTTAATAGGCGACAATAGAGGTCAAAGCCCACAGCAGCTATATAGCCACTTTGTTCCACCCCCAGCAGATTACCAGCTCCCCGAATCTCCAAGTCTTTCATAGCAATAGCAAATCCAGCACCCAATTCTGTAGCTTCAGAAATAGTCCTGAGACGCTTCCGAGCTTCGGGAGTCAGTTGTTTCCCACTGTCAAAAAAGAAATAAGCATAAGCATTGCTGCCACCACGCCCAACCCGACCCCTAAGCTGATAAAGCTGAGTCAAGCCAAGCTTATCCGCCTGGTTAACGATTAAAGTATTGACATTAGGCATGTCGAGGCCTGACTCAATAATGGTAGTGGTAACTAAAACATCGTTTCTGTGATTAACAAACTCCCCCATCACCTTTTCCAGCTCATCTTCAGGCATCTGCCCGTGTGCTATTGATATCTTGGCCTCAGGGACCAAGCTACATAGTCTACTGAAAACATCAGCAATACCGTGAACCCTGTTATGAACAAAAAACACCTGGCCATTCCGCTCCAATTCACGCAGTATTGCCTCACGTACTAGCCGCTCGTCATAAGCACCAACATAGGTTTTAATCGGTAAACGCTCCTCTGGCGGAGTATCAATGGTACTCATATCTCTAATGCCAGCTAGCGACATATGAAGAGTCCGTGGAATTGGAGTTGCACTTAAAGTAAGAACATCTATCTCTCGTCTCAGTTTCTTAAAGTGTTCTTTGTGCACCACTCCGAAACGTTGCTCCTCATCTATAACTAGCAACCCCAGGTCTTTAAACACGACATCCTTCTGTAATAAGCGATGGGTACCGATGCAGATATCCACTGTACCCGCAGCCAAGCCCTCGATTATGTTAGTCTGTTCTTTTTCCATACAGAAACGGCTCAGCATCTCAACTCTCACTGGAAAAGCTCGTAGCCTTTCGCAGAATGTCATAAAGTGCTGCTGCGCTAGAACCGTCGTCGGGACCAATAAGGCAACCTGCTTGCCATCCATGACCACCTTGAAAGCAGCTCGAAGAGCAACCTCGGTCTTACCGTAACCCACATCTCCACAAACAAGCCGGTCCATCGGCTTCGGCTTTTCCATATCGCTTTTAACATCTCGAACTGCTGCCAACTGGTCAGGTGTTTCCACATAAGGAAAGGATGACTCTAATTCCTGCTGCCACATACTATCCAGAGAAAAAGCAAAACCGGAAATTATCTCTCTTGCCGCATAAAGATTTAGAAGCTCTCGAGCTATATTAGCTACAGATTCTTTAATCCTCTGTTTGGTACGTGCCCATTCTTGGGTTCCCAAACGACTTAGAGTCGGTAGTTGGTCACTGGCACCAATGTAGCGACTGACACGGTCAACCTGGTCAGTAGGCACATAAAGCCTGTCACCGGCAGCATATTCCAAGACAACATATTCCCGTTCAACACCATCGGTAATCATCTTAGTCAATCCAGAAAACTTACCAATACCATGTTCAATGTGGACAATGTAATCGCCCGGCACCAATTCAGAGATAAACCAGTGATGACGGAGTGGCCTTTTCTTGAACCAGCGCCGTTGCTTAACGAAACCAAATATCTCATTATCGGTGAGCAGTGTCAGCACATCTTTCAACGTCCAACCTTCAGCAAGCGACCCTTGAACTAAGGTGACCATTCCCAAAGGCGGCAATTGTTCAATCTGCGAAACTGGTGAGGCTAGGATATCCTGTCCCTGGAGAAGCTCAGCGAGACGATTGGTTTGTAGACTTACCACGATGATGCGCCGATTCTCCTCAAGCATTTCCTTCAGCCCCTGGCAGAAGACTTCCAGTCTGCCTCCATAGCTCAGCACCGGAGCAAAAGGTAGAGATTGAACACGGCTCTCATTAGCACTATCAATATCCCATGAGCATAGCGTTAGATGTTGCTTAATTCTCCTAACCTTTGCTTCAAATTCTGCCCAAGATAAATAGGGAACAGGCAAGTCCGATGCTTGTTCACCGTGTTCCACCTTCATCTGGCGGAGCTCTCCCGCCTCACTGTTTAATTTGTCGACAATGGTTTTAATCTCATCAATGTCATCTGTAATCAATAGGGCCTTATCAACCAAGTAGTCCAAAATAGTATCTGCATTGAACTTGCTTTCTCTGGCTGGAGTTACTGTGATAGAGTTTACCAATCTCACTGAACGCTGACTTTTTGGGTCAAATAGTCTGATGCTCTCTATCTGATTACCAACAAACTCTATTCTGGCAGGTAACTCACTATTCGGGGAAAAAACGTCAAGGATACCGCCTCTGCGACTTATTGTTCCCGGCACTTCAACAATACTCTCTAATTCATACCCCACAGCTTGCCACTTTTGTAAAAGCTGGAGCAGCTCAACATTCATCCCAACCTCCAAAACATGGCAAGACACAACAAAGTCTTCTCGAGACATGGCCTTACCGATTGCAGCTAAGGCAGAGCTTACTATTAACGGAGAACTTCGTTCCTCCAACGGCATATCATTGTGAAGACTCAGTACTGAAAGAATTCTCAACCTCTCCGCTACAGTGATGAAATCTGACGCAGAATATTCACCAGCCATCAAATCGATTTCAGGAAAAAACTGCACCGATGCTGAGCCAGGACACCAAGCTTGGAGTTCGTCATATAGCCTCTTCGCGCCTTCAGGGTGAGCAGCTATCACCAAAATAGGCAAATCTAGTCCCCTATAAAGAGCTGCTATAACAAAAGGCTTAACGGCATCAGGCACCACAAGCTTTATCTTATTCTCTTGAGACCCAAGTAGCTCGCCTTTGAGTTGCTGGTAACCAGAAACCTGTTCAATTAAAGAAAGGAGATGAGATAAATTCATTTCCGAACACCCATAGGGCTAGTCCTAAGTCAGAGGCGGGTTCAGACTAGCCCTGGCTGAATTCTAGCACAGGCTGATTTGCCCCGACAATGCAGCTATCCCAGAGATTTCTGGGCAAAACATTGCTGTTTGTACAATCCATGAAAAATTATTAAAGACAAGTATCTTGACAACCAACAGCAATTAGTTCATATTATAGTATGAAGATAGTATGAAGAGGTGCTACTATGCCAAAAACAATCAAGATTGCTATAAGCCTTCCTGAAGACCTATTGGCTACTGTAGAGCACGAAATACAAGCTAGTGGAGAAAATCGTAGTCAGTTTTTCCGCCGAGCTGTAGAAATGCTATTCAAACAACGACGAGAGCAGGCAATAAGAGAACAATACATACGTGGATACCGTCAGATGCCTGAGACTGATGAGGAAGTGGATGCCGCCCGTTTGGCTGCCAACATCATCCTAGCGGAAGATGTCTGGGAATGAAGCGGGGTGACATATGGTGGGCAGAACTGGCTCCGCCTGCAGGACACCGACCAGTATTGCTCCTATCTCGTGATGAGGCTTACACCGTCAGGTCACTGGTCATTGTAGCGCCAATCACAACCCGCATCCGTCACATCCCCTCTGAGGTACTACTAGGAGTCGCTGATGGGATGCCACGAAAATGCGCTGCTAACCTTGATTCTATCACCACCATCCCCAAAAGCTGCCTCCGGGAACATCTGGTCAGCCTCAGCTCGCAGAAGCTCAAGGACGTTGAAGATGCCATTCACTTTGCCTTAATCCCTGAATAAATGAGCCATCACAGATCTGAAGATAGCTAGATGTTCGACAGTCATTGCGGAGGCAACCTTATTGGCATATAATTAGCTACATACTTGAACTAAGGAGGCACGATGGTATACCGAAGGGTGCTTGTTCCCCTGGACGGCTCTGAACTGGCAGAAAGAGCCATTCCCTACGCTAAGACAATTGCCAAAACCAAGGGCAGTGAGTTAATACTTTTTACGGTCAGCATTGCTTCCGTTGAGCAGTTGGACCGGCCTATGAAAGCTTATCTGGAGCTAAACGTAAAGGAACTACAATCACAGGGTATAAAAGCATCTACCGCTATTGCCTATGGCAGCGTAGCAGATGAGATTGTTAGCTTTGCCGACAAGAGCAAAATTGACCTCGTAATCATCTCCACCCATGGATACTCCGGAATCAAGCGTTGGGTACTGGGAAGTGTAGCCCGAAAGGTACTCTATGGCACCTGCGCTCATGTGCTACTGATAAAGTCAAAGGCACCGAAAGCCCCCCAGGTAGAATTTAAAAAAGTATTACTTCCTCTGGATGGTTCACCTTTCTCCGAGACTCCCATTCCTTCTGTGGAGGAACTGCTGAAGGGGACTGAAGCAGAAATTGTGCTGACTGTGATAAGTGAGCCACCCCTGGTTCCATCTTATGGTGACCGTCCCATCAACCCAACATGGGAAAGGCATCAGGCTACACTGTGGGCAGAGATGCAAAAACAGGCATCAGAATACCTGGAAAGGTTAGAAGATAAGATTGAAAAACGAGGGGTTAAGGTAAAATCGCAGGTTATCCCAGGTGAACTCGGCAAAGTCGCAGAGAATATCATGCAAGTAGCCCAAAAGGAAAATGTCAATCTGATAGCTATGGCTACCCATGGACGCACCGGAGCCAATCGCTGGGTCTATGGAAGCGTAGCCAACAGAATTGTGGAACAGTCTCTTCAACCTGTTCTCCTCATCCGCCCATCAAAACCAGAGGAGCCTTCAACCTGAACCAGTCTACTTACAGCTTACTACATCTATTGTTACAACAACCTTCATTAGGATATAATCCGACAAGCATTCGACACTTAAGGAGGCACAATGGCATACCGGAAACTGCTCGTCCCCCTTGATGGTTCGCGTCTGGCAGAAAAAGCCCTCCCCTACGCTAAAGCCCTTTCTAAGACCAAAGGCAGCGAGATAATACTCTTTACAGTTAGCACCGCGTCTGAACAGTTCGACCGCCCCATAAAGGCTTACCTAGACCTCACTGCAAAGGAACTGAAATCTCAGAAGATAAAGGTGTCCACTGCTGTCGCTTACGGCAACGTGGCAGAGGAGATCATTAAATTTGCCCAGAAGGGCAAGATTGACCTCATCATCATTTCCACTCACGGGCACTCCGGAATCAAGCGTTGGATGCTTGGAAGCGTAGCCCTGAAAGTGCTTTATGGGACATGCACACCCGTGCTTCTAGCGAAATCAAAAGCTCATAAAATCTCCAAAGTAAAATTCAAAAAGATACTCGTCCCCCTCGATGGCTCACCTTTCTCCGAAACCTCTATACCTTATGTCAAGGAACTGGCAAAAGGCGCCGGAAGTGAAATCATCCTTCTTCGAGTGAGCGAGCCACCAATACTCCCAGCCGACCGTTCTCCAGCAATTAAGCCGAGCTGGGAAGAATATCAGAGCATGTTAATGGCAAAAATACAGCAGCAGGCACTGGAATATCTGGAGAAGATAAAAGCTGGCTTTGAAACAAGCGCAATAAAGATACAAACTGCTCTGGGAAAAGCTGCAGACAGCATCTTACAAGCAGCCCAGAAAGAAAATGTCAGCCTGATAGCCATGACCACCCAAGGACGCACTGGTATCAGTCGCTGGGTCTATGGCAGCGTAGCCAACAGAATTGTGGAACAGTCTCTTCAACCTGTCCTCCTCATCCGCCCATCCAAACCAGAGGAGCCCTAATCATATGCTGTCCACCCACCACAATCACTTTCAAAGTCTATACCTGTGCCTCAATCACTACCACTGTACCTTTGCCAAATTTGGACTCTATTTTCAAGCTCCCGTCTATCAACTGGATGCGCTCCTGCATGCCAGCTAATCCCAGCTTGCCGTCTTTCACTAAGTCGCCCACCGCTCCTGGAATATCAAACCCCCTCCCATTGTCCGCAATGGTTATCTCAATCTTCTTTTCATCAAACACTAATATGACTGTAGCACTTGTTGCCCCAGAATGCCTCCAAGCATTCCTCAATGCCTCTTGCACGATACGAAAAAGCACAAGTTCTACTTCAGGAGAAAATCGTCGACTTATGCCGTATGTCTTTACCTTTATCTTCAACTCTGAGCGTCTTTCAATATCCGAGGATAGCCACTCCAACGCTGGTATCAAGCCCAGGCGATCCAGTGCTGGAGGACGCAAATCTTGGCCCAAACGCCTCACACCTGTCATAATATCATTAACCTTGTCCCTCAAGATGTCTAAGAGAATCTTTTTATATTCAGACAAGCCCTTTTGGCTAGAAGCAATGTCGTCTAGTTCGCGAGCCAGAACAACCAGGGACTGAATGGTATCATCATGAAGCTCCCGGGCAATACGCTTTCTTTCCTCCTCTTGAGCCATGGTAATCTGTCTCAAATAAAAGCGCAAACTCTCCTGCATCTGTTTCTCCTGAGTAACATCTCTAGCAATATGTTGAAAGCCAACGGGCTCTCCATCAACCCTAACTACACTAGTAGTCAGCTTCAAAATAGCCACAGCCCCTTTCTTTGTGATTAGCTTCTGTTCATAAGGCTGGACAACAGGCACTGCATCAAGTAGTTTGGCCCGAATCTCCTTGGCTAAGTTCAAACTTTCTTCCGAAAGGAAAGACCTAACATTCATGCGGCATAGCTCCTCAACTTCATATCCAGTAAGTCTAGCAGTAGCCGCATTCGCTGAGATAATATTTCCATCCATGTCGTGAACCCAGAGAGCGTCATGTGCATTCTGAAACAGCTCTCGATATTTTTCTTCAGATGCTCGCAACTGCTCAACAACCTTCCGCTCCTGCTCATACAGACGAGCATTTTCAATAGCAACGCCGATCTGGCTGCCTATAGCTGCAAGCAATTCCACTTCGTCTTGACTAAATTGGCGCTGGCGGTGCATAGCTACAGAAAGCGTGCCCATAACTTTCCCTTTCGACTTTAAAGGCACGATGATTTGAGACCGTATACCTTCCTTTACAACTGCCATTTTTGTCAGTCTAGGGTCTTTTGAGGCATCATTTATAAACGCTGGCTCCCCAGTTTGGGCAACCATTCCGTTTAAGCCTTCTCCCACCTTGAGTCTACCCACGCTTTTGATAAATGCATCCGACACACCCCGATAAGCGCCAAGGTTAAGTTCATCAGCTTTCTCATCTAGGAGAAAAATCAAGACAACATCAACATCCATCACACCCATGATGCTATCAACGCTACTATTTAGAATCTGGTTTAATTCCAGCGATTTAGATACCATACTTGAAATGTGATTAAGAGCAGCGAGTCTAACACGGTGTTCACGCTCCCTTCGCAACATCTCGAGGCCAAAAGCCACCATATTACCCACGACAAAAACGGCGCTCGTTTCAAAGAGAGCATCTCCAAGAGACGGCGAGGAAAAAATGGCTCGAGGCAGCATGCAGGCCAGCGTAACAAGTGAAGTAGCCACAGCTCCCCACCACCCAAATATAAAGCCAGCCCAGATAATAGGTACCAGATAGGCAATCCTCTCGAAGGTATGTCGATTTAGACCGACATCAGCCAACAGATCAGTGAAAAAAGACGGGTGTTCTATAAACCCTCTGTAATGGGAGATTGTGATAAGAATTAGCAGCGCTACAATAAGCCAGAATGCTGGTCTGCGAATAACCCTTGTCAGCCGGTTAAACGAGAATCGCTGCACCACTGGTATACTCTAAATAATTATGGCCACAATTTTCACGACACATCGTCAAGAGTGACCCACCCCTCCCTCAAGGCATGTACTACAGCCTCAGTCCGTGAACCAACCCGCAGCTTGTTGAAGATATTTGCCAGGTGCCCTTGGACAGTTCGTATACTGAGGCAAAGCTCCTCGGCAATATCTTTATTGCTTAAACCTTTGGTTACCAGCTTCAACACCTCCATCTCACGCTCGGTGAGCACATCTAAGGACTTCCTTTCACGCAACTTGCTGGAGGAGACGCCAGCGAAACGATTTAGAACCTTACGAGCAACCGAAGGATGAAGCACCGACTCTCCAGCATATACCGCCCGAATGGCATCAACTATCTCGTGACCACGAACACTCTTTAGCAGATAACCAGCAGCACCTGCTTCCAATAAACCAAAGACAAACTGGTCATCGTCATAAGCACTGAGCACCAACACTGCCACAGCGGGGCACAGAGCCTTTATTTGCCTGGTAGCTTCAATGCCGTCGACCTTGGGCATAGCGACATCAATTATCGCCACATCTGGCACCAAGCTGCAAGCAAGTTCCACTGTTTCCTCACCATCCCCAGCCTCAGCCACCACTTCCAAATCAGGCTCTTGTTCCAGAATCCGGCGTGTGCCTTCACGCACAAATGCATGGTCATCTGCAATCAGAATTTTAATCTTTCTCAAATTCTACCCCCGTCTAGATTCATTATAACAGACTCCTAACTAAGATATAAAAACACATTCGCCTGGGATTAGGCAAAAATACCCATTTACGCCTTGATTTGCCAAGTGTTCTACACAAACGAAAACAAGCATTATAACGGAAGTAAATATGCTAGCCGATGTGATAATCTGACCTCGGAGGTAAGAGATACATCAATTCAACCAGCAGCAATAAAAACACAACTAAATATAACCCAAAGATCGGCCTTAGCTCCAAGCCTCTTACCTCCCGCTTGTTATTATTATAAATGTTGTGAGGCTGTGAGTCGAGTGGGAAATGAAAGAGAGCAGGAACTGTGCGGTGGGAATTCATAGCGATGCTGGCATTGGCAGTAGCAATAATTCTTCTGCCGATAGCAATTGTATGGTACATAAAAGCCAGTGATTCATATCATGTTACAAGCCGCTCACGACAACGTCAGAGAAATTTATGCATTTTCAAGAGTATCAAAAAGAAAGGGAGGTGTTAGTGTTTGGGGGGCACTTCAAGGTTCTAGCAGAATTGCAACTTCAGACCGATGAAAACTACCGCATTTATTGGTACAGTTATGATAGAAATGCGAATTGAAAAGGAAGGAGGTGAATCGAAATGGCTCAACTAAGTATCAGAGCACATCAAGCAGCTACCAAGCCAATCGAGGAACTCCTCAAAGAAACGGCTGTTCAGCCGAAAGAAGCAATGCTGCCCAAGGAGAAGCCGGAGTTCATCCCCTCGGTGGTAGGCACAAATAGGCTCACCGTCCAAATGGAACAACTTAGCCACACAGACCCTCCATATTTTGGCTCGACTATCAAAACTATATGAAAGGATAATATCTAAAAATGACGTGGCGGAAATGCTGTGTCGCAGAACCTCAGCTTCGCATAAGGCCTGAGGGTGAAGTAATGATAGCCGTCACGTCAATTCTTGCTTTATTTCAGAAGGAAGGGCAATGTAAGCTCTCCCCTTTTTAGTTAAAACTGAAAAAGGATTATAATTATGTCAAAGGTAGGTGTTTGATGGAGATAAAAACAGAAGGCAACAATGATTTCATCAAAGAAATCTCATCCATGCCCGGCGGCGAGAAAATCAACTTGTGCATCCAATGCGGCACGTGCTCCGGTTCTTGCCCCAATGCCAATAAAATGGATTACACACCCCGTGAGTTAATCGCCATGGCACGGGCTGGCATGCGAGATCAGGTCTTATCCAGCAACTCGATGTGGCTTTGTTTATCTTGCTACATGTGCACCGTGCGTTGCCCCAGGGGAATTGTACCAACCTACATTATGCATGCTCTGGAACACTTAGCCATGCGCCATCACGTGAGCAGCCCAAGAACTCGCACTCCAACCCTGTACAAGGTGTTTAGCAAAACTGTACATGATGTTGGGTATATTCCACGGTTCGGTTGTATGGGCCGGTTTTATCTCCAGGTGAATCCATTTGGTGCCATAAAAAACATACCTGTTGCGCTCTCTTTACTACAGCACGGGCGTATGCCAATTACTCAAGCTAGGAAATTGAAGCCTGAGTCACTGAGGCAATTTCAGGCTATTCTGGACAAAGCCGAGACGCTGGGGAGACATCTCGAAAGAAAAGAGCTGAAAACTCTTATAAGTGGTCGAACCTAATTAACTAGAGACATGACCGAACCACTGGGAGGTAAATTG
>VGNY01000085.1 GCA_016865895.1 Chloroflexota bacterium
GTTGACATCAGTTCTTCAGATATACGATACAAAGTAGCCCGAGGGTTGTCTATCCACAGTCTGGTGACTGAGGATGTGGAGGGGTATATAAAGGAGCACAAATTATACCAGAGTCAGGATAGCCTCCCCACCTAGCCTCTCCCTCGAGGGGAGAGGAATAAGGTGGGGGTGAATGCTTGCCCTATTCTGGGGGTGTTTAAGAAATGTAGCTGCGGGGCTTTAGCCCCGCCCATAGCGATCCTAAAGGGTCGCACTACAAGGGTGTCGGACTAAATATCCAGGTTTCTGACGCTTCTGGCGTGGGCCTGGATGAAGGATTTTCGGGGTGGAACCTCACTGCCCATCAACATATGAAATACGTGGTCAGCAGCCATGGCATCCTCGATTTCCACCTTGAGTAGAGTGCGCGATGCTGGATTCATAGTGGTTTCCCATAGCTGTTCCGGGCTCATTTCCCCCAGTCCCTTATAACGCTGGACTTCCAATTTGCTGCCTTTCAACTCCTTGAGTTTGGCATCTTTTTCTTTCTCTGAGTAAATCCAGGACTGTTCCTTTCCCGCTTGAATGCGGTAGAGGGGTGGCTGGGCGATGAACAGGTGTCCCTGGCTTATTAACTCTGTCATGTTGCGGTAGAAAAAGGTGAGGAGCAGTGTTCGGATATGGGCGCCATCAACATCGGCATCAGTCATAATGATTATGCGGTGGTAGCGTAGTCGGGAAAAATCCAGTTGCTCACCAATGCCGGCTCCTAGCGCGGTTATAATGGCGCGAATCTCCTCATGGTCTAGAACCTTATCTTTAGGAGCCTTTTCCACATTAAGGATTTTGCCCCGCAGTGGTAAGATGGCCTGGAAGCGGCGGTCTCGGCCCTGCTTAGCCGAACCTCCGGCTGAGTCACCTTCAACCAGGTAAAGCTCACATTCACGAGGGTCGGTCTCTGAGCAGCTAGCTAGCTTTCCGGGAAGAGTAGCTGCATCTAAACCGCTTCTCTTGAAGATAAGGTCGCGAGCCTTCTTAGCGGCCTCTCTGGCTTTAGCCGAGACCAGGCATTTTTCTATGATTGCCTTAGCTTCATCGGGGTGCTGCTCTAGATACAGTAACAGGCCGTCAGCTACTATGGCTTCAACCTGGGTCTTTATCTCAGGATTACCCAGTTTGGCTTTGGTTTGCCCCTCAAACTGGGGCTCAACAAGCTTGACACTGATAACTGAGGTCAACCCATCACGAACATCGTCTCCTATTAAGTTGGGGTCGGAATCCTTTATCAACTTGTTCTTTCGGGCATAGTCATTAAGGACACGGGTGAGGGCTGAGCGGAACCCGGTAAGGTGACTGCCGCCATCAATGGTATTGACGCAGTTAGCGAAGCTGAGCGTAGATTCAGAAAAACCATCGTTATATTGCAAGGCTGCTTCAACTACGGTACTGTTGGTTATACCGGATATATAAATGGGCTGACGATGAAGGACTTGCCGGTCTTTATTTACTCGACTAACCAGACTGGCTATGCCGCCTTCAAACAGGAATGTCGCCTCCTGGTCAGTCCTCTCATCTTTGAGGCTTATTTCCAGGTTCTTGTTCAAATAAGCCAGCTCTTTGAGGCGCTGGCGGAGGGTATCAAAGTCGTAGTTAATCTCACTGAAGATTTCGGTGTCAGCCAAGAAGGTGATGGTGGTTCCTGTTTCCTCGGTATTGCCGACAGCTTGTAAATCACAGGTCGGGGTCCCCCGTTCATATTTTTGGTGATAGATTTTACCATCGCGTCTGACCTCGGCATTTAGCCAACAAGACAGGGCATTCACTACTGAAGCACCGACGCCGTGTAATCCGCTGGATACTGTATAGGTGCGGCCGCCGAATTTAGCTCCGGCGTGAAGCCGTGTCATCACTGCCTCTAAGGCTGAGGTATTGGTTGCCGGGTGGATATCCACAGGTATCCCTCGGCCATTGTCAATGACCGTTACCGATTTATCCTGATGGATTATCACCTCTGTCCGGTCGCAATAGCCGGCCATTGCCTCGTCTATGCTATTGTAGACTATCTCATAGATGAGGTGATGTAACCCGTGCTCGTCAGTACTACCAATGTACATACCGGGGCGGCGTCGCACCGCCTCCAGGCCGTCCAGAACACGTATATCCTCTGCAGTATAGTCTTCGAATGTATTATTATTGGTTTGTTGTGACATGGCTAGAGAAAACCGGCTAAGACTTTTAGTGATTCATGGTAATTTTAGATTGGGCATAATGGGAAAGCAAGCAATCTATCAATCCCACATTTAGTGCCTGTGAAACCTAATTGTACTAGGGATTGCATTCTCTTAATTTTACCACATCTCCCCGGAAACTAAAAGTTCCAGATAGTAGAAACGGCAAATCCCAAAACCCAAACACCTAATATTTTGGTCATTCTGCCTCATGCCATTCTGAGGGAGACCTTCGTTAATGTCATTCTGAAGGAGTCCCGATGGAATCGGGACGACTGAAGAATCTCCACTCAGGGTAAACTCCGCGACCGAAGCATCTCAGCTTAAGGTGGACACGGAAAGAGTCTGGAGAAGATTCTTCACTACGCCCAGAGTGAAAGCGAGTGGATTTTGGAATTCAGGTGGATAAGTTGGGACAGGTTCTTTAGACCTGTCTAATGCTCACTACAATCAGCTTAATGCTGGCTATCGTGCTTCTTGGCGTTCTCGAGTAGCCTTATGATGCTGGGCACCTTAAAGTCTGAGGAGCCGCAGCCTGCGCTGTCGAAGTGGCGGCATACGGTGCGGGTTACGCTGTATTTATTTACCTCGCTTATGTTCACGAAGATGTCACAGGCTTCGGCACTGCGGTCGTACAACTCTTCAAGCATCTCGGCAATCTGTGGGTAGTGACCTCTGAAATTTCTGGAGTTGAAGAAGCCAAAGCCACCGAAATCTTCTGTTGGAAGGTAAACTCGCATTCTCAACTTGCTAGCATCCCCGGTTATCATGAGTCCGGCTACACCGAGATATGAAATTCACACATGCCATTTTGAGGTATGGTCTTGGGCATTTCGGTCTTTATCTTATCCCCCGTCTTCTCAGCGGCGGTATCAAAGCTGGCAAAGCAGAACCCTTTGCACGGGAGGCCTTTTACACCAGCAGCCTCCAGTGCCTTGTGCACCGAGCAGGCAGAGACTTGAAGTGCCAGCTTCTTGGTGGTGGCTTTGGTGATATTCCAGCGGTCGGTGGGTCTCAGGCCAAGGATGGATAATTCCACATATCTCTCCAGCCGATGTGGAAAAGATATCCCCGTCTGCTTAGCTACCTTCTCAATCATTTCACCGGCGCGGTCCATATATTTGGTGTCGGCAAGTTCGATAGTGAGCTTCATCACATCCTTGCCCAGTTTCTCCAAAGCTTTATATGCCTCCTTCTCATCTTTGCCCTGCAGGCTCTTGGCTACTGCTCCGACATCGAACTTCGAAATAACATCCTCTACCAGCCCTTTATCTAGGTCGAAGAGCAGTACCTTGCCTGGCTCTTCTAGAGCCATTAGTTTTTCCTTTACTGGCTTGCCGTATTTCCAACCTGTAGTCATTTTCAATACCTCCGCTAGAAGTTCACCTGGATAGCATTTTTAGGACAGACGTTGACGCAGTCCATGCAGACAGCGCATCTTTCTAATCGGACGCCGGCCACTATGAACTGGTTTGGGTCTATTTCACGAAATTTCTGGGGGCCCACCTTGGTGCCGAGGCCCAGCACATGGGTCGGGCAGGTGAGGAGGCATTTACGGCAGGATAGTGGGTCGGTACACTTTTTGTCATCTACGGTGATTGTTGGCAGCATATTACATCCCTCTCATAAAATTTTTACCAGACGTTGGCTAATGCAGGAAAGCTGGCTCGTTCCACCATGGTGATAGCCTCCTGAGGGCATTCCGTGGCGCACAGCCCGCAACCGAAGCACTGGAACAGGTCAATATAAGCCTTGTTCTGAGTGGGAGAGAAACTCAGTGCTTTGAACTGGCAGCGGTGAATGCAGGACGTGCAGCCGTTGCACAATTCGTTGTCAACCCGGGCCACCTGGTGCCCCTTCCATAAGAAGTGGATGCCATAGTCAACCGTGGTTCTTATGGCGCTGCAATCGGGATAGTCGCAGTTACAAATCCCGGCGAGATATGGAGTACCGAAGGTAAACAGGGTTTGCACCAGGCCTCGTTTGTTCATCTGGATAACTATATCTTTAGCTTCATCGGGAGTGAGGAATTGGATGCCGCCACGGTAGGTCTCAGGCCATCTCTCCCACTTATACATCCCCGGCCCCATGCCCATACAGGTGAAGTTCTCCTCGTTGGGGAGGCCGAGCATGGAACGCCGACAGGCACAGGTCATAATAGCAATGGGGTAGATGGTGTCCACGACCTTCAGGATATCCTCCAGTGTCACTACCTGCCCGAAGTGGACAGTCTGGGAGATTTCCTCCACTTGGCGCTTCATCTTAGCAATAGCATCATGGTCATTCCTGTCTAATGCTTCTAGGAAGTCTCTGGTGAGTAAAGCCATTCCTCCAGCAGCTTGAGGGTTGGCCTCGGCCCCTGAAGCTTCCTCTTCCTCTTTTCTGACCTTGTATAGCCTTCGGGCATAGTTTGCCGGATTGAAGTACCACCTCTGGTAACCATCGGCATAGCGCTCACACCAGACACACATATCTCTTCTCTCTACACGTTATTACCAGACGTTGGCCAGGGCGGGAAAGCTGGCCCGCTCCACCATGGTGATGGCATCCTGAGGACACTCTGTAGCGCATAGCCCGCAGCCAAAGCACTGGAACAGGTCAACATAAGCCTTGTTCTGAGTGGGAGAGAAACTCAGTGCTTTGAATTGGCAGCGGTGAATACATGAGGCACAACCGTTGCACAGTTCATTATCGACTCTAGCCACATGGTGTCCTTTCCATAGGACACGTACGCCGTAGTCGAGCGTGGCTCTTATGAAACTGCAGTCGGGGTAGTCGCAGTTGCACAGTCCGCCGAGGTACGGGGTGCCGAAAGTGGCCAGGGTTTGCACTAAGCCCTTCTTATTCAACTTGGTGACAATCTCCTTGGCTTCATCGGGTGTTAGGAACTGGATGCCGCCCCGGTAGGTCTCAGGCCATCTCTCCCACTTGTACATCCCCGGCCCCATTCCCATGCAGGTGAAATTCTGCTCGTCGGGGAGGCCAAGCATGGAGCGACGACACATACATGTCATAATGGCAATAGGATAGATAACATCAATGACTTTCAGGACGTCCTCCAGGGTCACTACTTGCCCAAAGTGGGCAGTCCAGGCAATCTCCTCCGCCTGACGCCTCATCTTATCAACAGTCTCATGGTCCTTTCTATCCAAGGCTTCTACGAAGTCCCGGGTCAGCAAAGACATTCCTCCAGCAGCTTGGGGACCAGGTTCAAGCCCGGCAGCTTCTGCCTCTTCTTTCCTGACCTTGTATAGTCTTCGGGCATAGTTTGCCGGATTGAAGTACCACCTCTGGTAACCATCGGCATAGCGCTCACACCAGACACACATATTTATTAACCTCCTTCTTCAGACGCCGTAAGCAACGTATGGGAAGTTAAGATATTTTTAGCTCACTTGGACCTGACATTGGCAACTGTGAAAGATAGTCTAGTCAGGTCGAGTGAAATTGTCAACCTGCGGTATTCAGACAGAAACTTGAAATAAGCACAGGTGTAAGGTATGCTTTTGTTGATTAGAAATCTCCACTATCTAAAATCGAGCGTCACTGGTATTCGGAAAGAAAGGAGGAGCAGAACTATGAGTAAAAAGGCTGATGCGGAGCAGATCTATAAAGAGTTGGCGGCAAGGGTTGGGGCAGAGAAAGGCGAGGTTGCCCCTATCTACAAGGAGTTAGCAGCAAAAATCGGGATGGGTGAGTCGGAGCACATGCAGAGGATAATTGCCAAGCTAGCTAACTTGGAGCAGGCGAAGATAGTGGCTGCGCTGCCGGACCCGTACCGTCCAGAATCATCTGGCAGGTCACTGGAAGTATCTGATGAATTTGCTAAGAAACTGAATATGGACAAGAAGGTGGTAGACAAGCATATCAGGGAGCTTTATGAAAAGGGCCTCCTCTTTCCCACGAAAAAGGGGCCTTCAATGGCTCGCACTTTCATACAGCTTCATGATGCAGCGCTGGGCAACCCAAAGTTCGATAAACAACTTGGCAGGGGCTACTTCGACCTCTGGGGTTTCCTGGAGGGGCCAATGAGGCAGCCCAGGCCTGAAGACATGGGTCAACATGGCGAATTCAGGGTCTTACCAAGATGGAAATCGATAGAGAATGTTCCCGGTGTTCAGCCCTTTGAAGACATACGGGCTATTTTGAAATCGCAAGACCTCATCGTTTTGCTTCACTGCGGCTGCAAGAGGTCACACACGGACAGATGGTGTGGTGTCCCCGAAGAGTCGTGCATAACGGTTGGCCGCACTGCGCAATATAACCTCGACCGCGGAGCGGGCAGGAAAATTACGTATGAACAGGCACTCGAACTTCTGGATAGACTAGACCAGTATCCCATGGTCAATGCTACGGTCAACCAGAGAGAAGTCAACCAGTTGGTCTGTAATTGCCACTACTGCTGCTGTCTGGCAATTAAGATTGCAGCCAAGAGCCGCTTCGTCGCTGAAGTCCATCCGGACAAGTGTCAGGCTTGTGGTACCTGTGTTGAAAGGTGCCAGTTCGGAGCTATCTCCATGAAGCACTATCCCGAATTTGGAGGTGAGCGGGCATGTGTTGACTCGGAGCTCTGCCGGGGCTGTGGCTGCTGTGTAATCTCCTGTCCCTCTGGAGCCAGGACAATGAAGCTGGTACGGCCGCCTGAGCACGTACCGGAGAGCGTAACCATATATTAGCTTGGAGAATCTTAGATGGGCCTGTTCCACTGCCCTATGGGGGCGGCTTTTTATGAAGATGACGACTGTATTGACTGCGGCATGTGCTATGCCAAGACCAGGGACGAGATGATTGAAGCCTCCAAAAAAATAAGAGCCTATTTGAAGTCTCATGCTCCAAAGAACAGCATCATCAGGAAAATAGCTGTCTGTGGTAAGGGTGGTGTGGGGAAGAGCACAATTGTCATACTGTTAGCAAATGTCCTTAAGGAAGCGGGCTACAGCGTGCTTATTTTTGACACCGATGAGTCGAATCCCGGGCTCTACCGGATGTTGGGCTTCGATAAGCAACCTCGGGCATTGATGACGGTGCTGAGAAGGCTGCCCTCAGGCAAGAAAGAAGTAACTGCCAAATGGCTCACGCCCGACCAAATAACGGTTGCGGACATCCCTTCTGGATACATGCTCGGTGGTGATGGCTTCAAGTTCCTCATGGTAGGCAAGATTGAGGACCCCTTCCAGGGCTGTGCCTGTTCCATGGCGAATATAGCTGGAGACCTTGTGGGAAAGCTTGCCTTGCAAGATAGGGAGATTGTGGTCATAGACATTGAGGCCGGCATTGAGAGCTTCGGCAGAGGTGTGGAGCGGAATGTGGACACGGTGCTGATAGTAGTCGAGCCCTCCTTTGAGTCCATGGCGCTTGCCGAGAAGATAGCGTACATGGCTGAGGGCATGGGCATAAGCAGGGTAAGGGCAATTCTCAATAAAGTCCCCTCTGACAAAGTGAGACAGCGGATGGCCGAGGAGTTGGACAAGAAAGGCGTCAAGACCCTCGGCACAATCTACTTCGACCCTGAGCTCAGCGAAGCCAGCTTCGAAGGTACGACTCCTGTTAACTCAAGAGCTGCCGAGGAGATGAAAGCAATCGCCGAACTCCTGCTTGACGAATCAAAGTGATTTCTCCCTCTCCCTAGGCCCAACTATTGCGTATTATTAAGCCTGTTGTGAAACTACCACCTTGTACATTGCAGGGATGTGTGAAACTTATTTCAAAGCTAAATCCAGCAGTATTCTATCACACTTGGTTATCTGCTAAAAATTCTTTACCCCAAACTGGGGAGCAATATGACTAATAATACTGGGTGTTGTAAGCAGGGGCATCTTCTCTAGCCTAGCTGTTATTTCATCAGTTTGCCTAACTCACTATTTAGAATATTATTGGTCGGTTATCTATTTCGGGGGCTGCTCTGTCTTCCTCTGGCGAATCTCTTTCAGGTATTGAATTAGCTCTTGCCGTTCCTCCTCTGTGGTATCTAGAAGAGGGTCTACTTTTGCATTGTCAACATCGGCACCTGTCATGATTAGTGGAAGCTGTACCGATTCAGCTCTTTTTAGAATTTCTATGATGGAGGCCCTATATGCTTTGGCAACATCATAAAGCAGGATACCTTCGAGTGATTTTTTCGTTCTTTCACCTATTTCTATTCTGCATACGAGGTATCGGGACTTGTGAAGCTCATCGGCTATATCTTGCTGAGTCTTCCCCTGGGCTACCCTGAGGTCAGTCAGGTACTTACCGATGGCGTTTTCCCGCTCTCTCTTTGGTAAACGTTGTCGTTTTGCCATAATTTGATCACTGAAACCTATGAGTTAGTCTTACTTGCTGAGTGAGATTATCTTGTGAAGTTGGGTATTGGGTCTATTTGGACATAAAGTTAAATAGGGGCAGTTTTTTCCCAAAAACACTTGACAAATGTGTAGTAAGGTGTTATAGTACATACCATCACGACGAGGGAGCATCTTATGGGTGAGAGTCCCATAAGGTTCTCCCTCAAAACTTTTTTATCTCATCTAGCAACTCATCAAGAAACGCAATTCTACCCCTAGCAGCTTTAACCAACAATGCAGAGCATCCTTTCTTGCAAGGGGCTATGACCATATCAAGTTTATCTGATGCGATTAATCTTTTGACGAGATTATCAAAGTCACCATCGCTACTAATGATAATTGCCTTAGTATAATCATTAATGTCATCCATGACTTGTAATACAATATCGGCATCACAATCACATTTCAACTTCCGTTTTTGTGCTTCATAATAATGGCCGCATTGGGGGCACGTATCCCATTTGCTAGCTTGCCTAGATGGTTGCCGGTGTTTCATTGTATAACCAAACGCAGATAACTCATCGTAATGATGCTGAAGCGCTGGTATATGCCCAATGAAATAGTATGCCTTAGTAACGTTATGCCGCTTCTGGAGATATGATATTAGTTTGTCGAGCGGTAAATCAATCTTCAACTCCTGAAATGTAAGGCGTAAATTATTTCCATCTATAAAGGCGTAGTTTTCTATTGGTGTATACATTAGCGATAATTGTATCACCCATTCAATGCTTGTCAATAATTATGGATATAGACTGGACAAAAGCCTGCAAATGTGTCATACTTAAGATATGCCTAAGCGGTCAAGTAGGAAAAAGACACCTAAAGACATTAATCAATTAGCTGCTTATATTGTAGAGCAAACCACCACTGAGTTGAAAGAGCCATCCAAAGAAAAGAATCCTCATGCTGTTGCATTGGGTAGGCTTGGTGGGTTAAAAGGTGGTAAAGTACGCGCTGAACGATTAACGCCGGAACAACGCAAGGAAATAGCTACAAAAGCTGCCCTTGCCCGGTGGAAGTAGGTTTGATTACTGGCCGTGAGACTCCTCTCGGTCTACTTAGGGAATCTAGAATAGCATCGGCGATGTGGCGCCCATCAGTTGTTTTATCTAGACAATCCTTAGCCCATTGAGCGCAGAGGGCTTGCCAAAGAACATCCCCGCCTACTACAAGCTTATTTGCTGCCGTATTAATCCATTCGTGATGGTCGCCGAGAGTCATAGCATTATTACAAGCATCAATGGTATCAGATACACTCCGGCCTATTCGTTGGGAAACGCCATCCCAGTTTTTTTGTTTTAGAGCTTCAAATACGACTCGCTCTGGAGCATCATCCCCTGGCAGACAAATACATCCCTCCGATATATCTTGGTCGCCATCTAAACATATTACCGTAGGACGAGGAAATCGATTCTCATTCGCCATCTGTCCTAAGATGCGCCCAACATTAGCTGCCCCATAAGGAATAATTTGCACTCTAAATATTAAATCT
>VGNY01000086.1 GCA_016865895.1 Chloroflexota bacterium
GCAAAGCATCGGTATGTCGACTGATGAATCAACTTGGCCTCAGCCCTCAGAAGCCACTCTGGCGTGCTTTTCAGAAAAATGCTGAACGTGTTGCCAGATGGGTCAAAGAGGAATATCCGCAGATTCGCGCTCTGGCACGAAGGCAGAAGACAGATATTTTCTTTGGTGACGAGGCAGGGGTGCGTTCTGATTTCCATTCGGGCAAGACGTGGGCGGTTCGTGGCAAAACCCCCATCGTTTCCACAACCGGAGCCCGTTTCGGCTGCAACATGGTCTCAGCCATCTCCCCACGGGGTGCCATGCGATTCATGCTGGTCGAGGGTAAGATTACGGGCGATGTCTTTGCTGATTTCTTGAAACGGCTCATACACAATTGGCCTCGTCCTGTATTCCTGATTATTGATGGTCATCCTGTTCATAAATCAGTGGCAGTTTCGAGATTTGTCGCATCTACTGAAGGCCGATTGCGGCTTTTTTACCTTCCACCATACTCTCCAGAACTCAACCCTGACGACCAGGTCTGAAATCACCTGAAGTATCATGGCGTTGGGAAACAGCCTATAACCGGCCCCGACCACTTGAAGCGGCTGATTCTTTCTCACCTCAGGAAGCTGCAAAAATTGCCTTCCCTCGTACGCTCTTTCTTTAGTATGCCAGAGACTGCCTATGCTGCGATTCAATAAGACCATTTTATTATGAGACTATTAGTAACTGCTACGATGGAACCAACTTCGTTTTCTGCCTGCCGCTGCTGCCAGTGGAGCCACGGCTATCCACAGCGTAACGGTAATCAGCATGGCCATAGGATAGTCTATGCCCTGCCAGCCAAGCTTGGGAGCAATAACACCCCAGAGAAGCATAAAAAACAACGAACTCAGAAAGAAACCTGGAATAGCTGCCAACATGGTAAAGTAACCCATCTTAGCCCTCCTTTCCTTTCACCAAAACTTTATTCTTCCAATATAGCCTTGATTTCCTGAGAAGCACGGGAAATCACCTCACGTATACGCTTCATTTTGTCGGGTTCTACACGCCGTGCCCGGTGGCCCATCATTCTGGCCAGTTCGCCGAACTCAGCCATCATCTCAGCGAATATGCCTATATTTTCCGGGTTCCAGTGACGCCTCATGTGGCTCTTGACTTCATCGGTGAAGTCTTTCTGCTCCGCCAGGAATTTACTACCCTCCTCGGTTATGGTATAGATTTTCTTCCCATCCCGTTCTGTGGAACTGGCGTAGCCCATTTCCTCAAGCATCTGCAGAGTAGGATAGACCACACCGGGACTGGGTGTGTAAAATCCGTGGGAGCGTTCTTCAAGGGCACGGATAATATCGTATCCATATCTCGGCTTCTCTTTCAGAAGGTCAAGAATCACATACTTCAGGTCGCCCTTGTGAAACGGACTTTCCCGTCCAAATCCATGGAAAAATCGTTCACCCTTAAAAAACCTGTCTCTAAACATATTATCACCTCACTTTAAATCAGACATATCTAGTATTATCTCGATATATCTTGATATATTATAGAGTCCTCCAGTTGCGTTTGTCAAGAGGTTTTTTGAGAATTTTTAGCAACATTTTAGCCCGTCGGGTAGGCGAGAACATCTGCTCTCGCCTGGCGAAAGATTGGAGCGGATGCTCCAATCTACCCAGTGACTGTGCTTGTCAAAAGGTTTTTGTGAGGTTTTTCAAAAATTTTTGCCAGTAACAGTCCTTATTCCTGTCATAGCAAGATGAAGGTACAGGTATCCAAAGAAGAGCATTGACCGTAGCAACTAGCCCGTGTTAGAGTATGTCGGATTTTAGGGGTTGTCACTGCTCATATGAGCTTACCCAATAATGTGTTTTCTTCCATTTATGAACCATCTTTTCATTTACGGAGGCAAATGTGTTTTTTCTAAACGAAGACCATCAGCTTTTTAAGAAAGCGGTCGATGAGTTTGTGGAAAAGGAGGCTCCGCGGGAGAATGTCCGACTATGGCATCGAGACGGAGTTTTCCCCTACCAGATTTACCACAAGATGGCGGATTTGGGCTGGCTGGGGATAGCTGTTCCTCCTGCCTACGGAGGGATGGGACTAGACGCCATTTTCGTTGCCCTGCTTAACGAGGGCCTGGCTCGCTATACTTTCGAACTTTCTTTAGGTTTTTCCAGCGTGAACTGGGGCGTGGAGAGGCTGATTCGCTTTGGAACAGAGAGGCAAAGACAGCAGTTCCTTCCTAAAGTGGCAAAGGGAGAGGTAAGGTTTTCGCCTTCATTTACCGAACCTGACGCCGGCTCTGACCTGGCTTCTCTGACCACCAGCGCTGTGGCTCGCGGTGACCATTTTGTGTTGAACGGCCAGAAGATATTCAATTCCGGGGCTGACCTTAAAGATAACTACCTGACCGTGGCAGCTCGCACCGATAAGGAGGCTCACCGCCACAAAGGCATCACCGTTTTTATAGTACACAACGAAACTCCAGGCGTAACCATAAAAAGACTTGATTTCCCAGCCCGCCGCATTGTCAGCCTGAACGAGGTCTACTACGACGAAGTCAAGGTGCCTAAGGACATGGTGGTAGGCGAAGTGAACTGCGGCTGGGAGGTTGTGGTATCTCAGTTGGAGACGGAAAGAATAAACGGCGCCGCCGGCTACATTGGAACATCCCAAACGGCTGTCGAAGATGCCATGAACTACGCCAGGCAGCGAGTGCAGTTCGGTCGCCCGATAGCCAAATTCCAGGTCATAAAGCACATGCTGGTGGACATGCAGATGGAAGTTGACGCTGCCCGCCTCCTTGTCTATCGCTGTGCTTCCCTGATTAAGGACGGCAAACCCTGCGCCAAAGAAGCATCAATGGCAAAGCTTTATGCGCCGGAGGTATTCCAGAAAGTCACTGCTAATGGCATCCAGATAATGGGGGGCTATGGACTTGTTGGCGATTCAGACATGCTGCGTTATTTTCTGGAAGCCCGCCCATCTACTATAGGCGGCGGCACCTCCCAAATCCAGAGGGAGATAATAGCCGAGCATATGGGGCTTTGATAACCAATGTCCTTTCCCAGCATTGTATGCACCCCCCTGTCATTGCGAATCCTTCCGCTGAATGACGTGGCAATCCCCAAAAAATTTGAAGACCAAAAGTCAAAATGACAGATGAAAATGTAAAAAATATTTCAGGTATTTTAGAAGGGACAAACCTAAAAGCGTGTCCCTGTTTTTGACTTACCATTTTGCCTTGACCGCTTTAACCATCGCAGCTACACTAGGGCCTGTGCAATTCACACCCGTCCAGCATGCCCTGATAAGGGGCGCCTTCCATGCCGCCATCGGATTGGTGGCAGCAACCCTCTTGTTGCTTTATCCACAGCTTATAGTGCTATCAGTCTTAGCTGCAGCCACCATCGCTTTCCTCTGCCTTGAAGCAGCCAGACTGCGCACACCCCGTTTAAATCAATACTTCGCCAACTGGTTCACCCCTCTTTTGCGTAAGGAAGAGGAAAACAAGCTCACCGGCAGCAGCTATTTCCTAATCGGCAGCCTAGTCACTGCTCTATTATTTCCCGGGGATATTGCGCTTCTGGCCATCCTGTTCTTATCCTTCGGCGACCCGGCCGCTTCGGTGGTCGGTGCCTGGAAAGGACGCATTAAGCTCTGGAACAAAACTATCGAAGGAGACATCGCTTGTCTTGTCGTCTGTCTCCTCATCGGAATTCTAGCTGCCGTTATACTCAAAAACCCACCGCTTTTGGTCGCCATCGTCGGCGCCATTATCGCCACCGTCTTTCAGGCCCTGCCCCTCCGCCTCAACGACAACATCACCATCCCCCTCACCAGCGCTGCTGGTATGCTGGCCACCGGCCTCTTCATCTAAAAACTCAGAGGTAAGCAAATGGCCAACCAATATTTCCTCTCGGTTGTCTATGATATCATGCGTCGACATCATGCCCCTCTTGTTTTACAATATGTTCCAGTTGAGCAATCAGTGGTGGCAGGTCTGTAGTAACGATTGCCCAGATGATATCAAGGTCAACGTCAATATAGCCATGAGCCAAACGATTTCTGGTGCCAATAATCAAGTCCCAGGGTATTTCTGCATACCGCTCACGTATTGTCTCAGAAATGGCTTTTGCCGCCTCACCGATGGTTTCAATCAAATGGATAGTAGCCAGTGCCAGCATTTCATCAGTATCAAAGTCAGCCCGGCTACGGCCCCGCGTAAATTGGACTGCCTTTTGTGCATATTCCAGCATATGTTGCAAACGGACCATATCGTCCTTAAATACCATAATATTGTACCCTCGCTTCTCGTACCACCCGCTCACGAAAGTGGCGGCTCAAGTCCTTGGGTGTACGCATATCCACTTTGCGACCCAATATATGAGAAAGCTCGTTCTCCATGGCGACGATAGCGAAGCCAGGCACATAGCCTGGCTCAAACTCAACCACCACATCAATATCGCTATCAGGGCTGAAGTCATTGCGCAGTACCGACCCGAAGAAGGCAAGTCGATTTATGTGGTGACGGCGGCAGAACTCTGCTATCTCTTTTTCAGGGACAACGAGATTCTGTTTCGGCACCACACTGCCCTGTTTGGTGATTGGAGCTCTGATTGTTTTTCTACTCCCCGATGTCTTTATCACCACTGACTGCAGCTCAGAGAAAAGAGGACAAGTGGAATTAGCCTGGTAATATACCTGCCGCCCTCGCACGCTACGGCGAATAATACCGGCATCAGTAAGCTGTTTCAATTGTCTCTGCACCGGGCCTAATCCGATACCAGTAGCCCGCACAATCTGGCGCAGGTAAAAGGCTTCATCAGCACGTCCATAGAGCAAGGAGAGGATTGCCCACCGTGCCTTGCTGAACAGGATGGTGGCAAGGTCATTGTTTTCTAATGATATACTCATTTTGGTTACAATTGTAACCTTTTAGGTTACAGAATGCAAGGTTCTGCCACTAACCTTCCCTATCCGGGCTACCCGCTTTCATCAGTCGTGCTCCTTCGCCTCAACGACAACATCACCATCCCCATCACCAGCGCTGCTGGCATGCTGGCCACCGGCCTCTTCATCTAAAAACTCAAAGGTAAGCAAAACGCCAGAATGTGCAGTGGCACAACTTGACATTCATCCCCAGCCATTCTACAATGCCCATACGTATATAAGTATGTATGCCTCAGGAGGTGTGAAATGAGTAGAAGGATGACGGTTGTATTTCATGATGAAGAGCTTTACACCGAACTCAAAGTTGAAGCTGCCAGGAGGCATACAGCGGCAAGCGATATCGTAGCCGATGCCGTACGCGAATGGTTGGAAAGGCGCGAAGACGCTGAGCTGCTGCCTGTAATTGAAGCTGCCCGAGCCGAATGGAAACAAAAGGGTGGACGCCCCTGGTCTGAGGTTGAGCCAGAGCTGGAGGATGCCGTAGTCGTGCGAGAACGAAGTGCAGGGGCAAAAGGTGCACAGGCTTGAGGTCTCACCGGCAGCTTACCGCGATTTAGAAAAGCTGAAGGGGCGGATACAAAGACACAATTTCGAGCGCTTGCGGGCTGCTATAAGAGGTTTAGCCAGCGAACCTCGTCCCCGTGGCGCCAGGAAAATCAGAGGAACTGAGAGTGCTTACCGCATCAGAGCCGGCAATTATCGAGTAGTCTACGAAGTATATGACAGCGAGAATCTTGTTCTCATCCTGCATATAGGCCGTCGAACCGAGACAACCTACCGACCGTAAGGACTATGCGCGAAGGAAACCAACAAAAATCTTCTCCCACCACGGCCGCCCCTTTACCTCCGAAACCGTTCAGCAGAGGTTTTCACCGCTCACATCCGCAGTCCAAGGAGTGCCACTCTGCCTCAACGACAACACACCATCCCCATCACCAGCACCGCTGGCATGGTAGCCACCAGCTTTTTCATGTAAAACTAGCTAGCAAAATGTTAGCAAAAATAGGTGAAACAGATAACAAGCCATATAAGACTTAAACCTGCGGACTAATATACAAGATAGGAAGCAGATGCCTGCGCCTCGGGCATTATTGTTTATTTTTTCGGCGTATTTTGGCTTGGATGGAGTCGGCTTCCTCTCGACTCATAAGGCTGTCCCGAACGGCTATGTTTAACAGGTCGCCTGTGCCAAAGATAGAAACAGAAGGACATGTAGCCTTGCAAACGTTCCTTGCAATTTCGTCATCGGTTGCTATGTCAAATCCTCTATGAGAAGCAATAGCAATGGATGCCGACTCGCCATGCCCCAGCTTGTTCTGCAGTAACAGCTCAGCATATGTCCATATTTCTTCTTCTGATGAGTCGTCAATCGAGATCGATACGAGATTTTCGCTGGCTATGAGGTCTTCAAGGAGTGCTACTAAGTCTGCTCCTTTGGATGGCCACTTTCCAGTCTCATCGATAACTTGCTGGGTGATACAAAAGCTGCGTTTGGGCCAGACTTCTAGCGCTCGACGTAAGGCTCCTGCTGAATATAATCTGGAGATTACGTCATTGTCGAGGATGACCGGCTTGGTGAAAGGCGACATCTAGGCATCGCCTTCCTGACTTTCTTGATTGAACTCTTCTCTAAGCTCGTAGTAATTTCTGCAGAGAAGTTCGGCCAGCTTCTCAAAAGAAATAAGCTTTGTCCTGTAAGCCTGGTAAGCCAGGTATTTATAGTGGCGCGGGAGCATATCAGGCGAGTCGTTTTCTACATGATAGCCGAGTAGTCGAGCAGTCGGCAATGATGGCACTTGCTGATTTAAAAGGTCACTCCAGTTGTTAGGAGATAGTCTCCGCAGAGACACTAATCTCCAACCTATAGCCTCAAAGCTGACACCAAAATATATGGCCAGATGAAGGAGCATCTCAGCGGTTAGTAACCTTTGGGTGGTTACCAGTTGGCTTAGCATTTCGTTGACAGTACGCCTTGGCATCAAGAAAGCGGCAGCAAAGGCGTTAGCAAAGCGTTCACGGGGATTTTTTGTTTCGAAGGCGGGTAGAACATCAACATGGGCGAGCTGGTCTCGATGAGCAATGCAATGGGCGTACTCATGCGCTATGGTAAACGTACGTCTGCGCTGAGGTTGTTGTGAATTGATTAAGAAACAAGCCCCTAGCCGTTGATCACAGGCAAAAGCACCAGAGAACACGTCAGGATCCTCCGGTAAATGAAATATCTTGACCCCTCTTTTAGTCTCAAGTAGGTCACGAATATCCTTTATTGGTTGGCCATTAAGTCCTAAGGAGCTACGCTCGGCTTCCGCTAATTCCTCAGCAAATTCTAGTGTTGTTGGTTTAGAGGCTGAGTAGTCAGGCGGATTTGGCATCTCCGGTGCTTTTGTGAGTTCCAACAAAGTTCGATAATTCCGACATAATTCGTGGAAATCAACAATGGTCTGTTTGGATAAAGAGGTCGTTCCAGCAGCACGCAAAAGAACTGCAAAGGAGGGGCTGGTTTCACTCTCTTCTAAAAAGAAGGTTATGGGGCGCTGATATAACTTTGCAAATTTATATAGCTCTACTCCCGTTACACGTCGTTTACCGTTCTCAATTTCTGATATGGTAGATGCTGCTAGGCCAATATTTTCACTTGCTTGCTTTAAGGTAAGACCTATAGTTGTTCTAGCACGTCTAAGTGAATCTCCAACTATAGCGGGGGATGGTGCCGATATGGCATCGGTCATATCTACCTCCATCAATTTCGGAAATTTCGAATTTCTATAATTATACTATAACATTATCATATAAAATTTCGGAAGTCAATAGGCTGATGGCATTAACTAGTCTAAGGCATGTATGTTCTGTTTATTTTATGCTAAACTTGACTAACTGCATTTGGCAGGCAGACCAATGAGTGCGAGTGGCTATCGTGAAGAAGTGTTCAATGTGCTGCTGGCTTTGCTGCTTCACGAGAGGGGCTGAGAGGGCTTACCGTATCAGAGCCGGCAATTATCGAGTAGCCTACGAAGTATATGACAGCGAAAATCTAGCATTGATATTACAAGTAGCACGACGAACTGAGATGATTTATCGGTCGTAATAAGAGAAGACAATGAATGACTTTAAACCGTCACAAGGCTACCTACACGCCATCGCAAGGGAACTGGCCGTCAGCAATGCCAACTCGCTTTCATCTTAACACAACAGCGGTCGAAATTTCTATCTGCCTTACACAAGAGTCAGGACGTGCAATGGCAGTTCGGTGCATCTTTTAGAGTGCGCGATTATTACTTTGCGGGCTGGGGTTCCCCCTCCACAACCGCTATTTCTTCTTCTGTCAGCCCATAGAGCTTGTAAACAATCTGGTCGATGAGTTTATCAGTTAGCTCGATTGTTTCCAATATTGGTTTAAGTTTGGCTACCGAGGTGTCAATCTCAGCCCGGATGGTCTCCTGAGGCTCTCGGCGGGTAATGTCAAGTCCTTTTGCGGATTGGATTGCCCTCTTGTTTTGCTCAAGCGACTCAATAAAGCCATCCCAACCGATATTCCCTTTGTAATATTCTTTGATTTTGGTCTTGTTCTTCAGCCCCTCAATGCTGATGCCCAGATAACCCTCAAGCCAGGTGAGGAACCCCTTTATCTCTGTTTGCTTCTCCTTATGCAGCCTGGTCATCTCTTCAGCCAGGAAAGCCAGCAAATCATGGACTACATCTGAGTGCTCGCGCTCCATATCGGGAGTGCCATCCGGCTTTTGCGGCAGTTGAGTGTCCACAAAATCAAGCAGTTCCTTGAAGGTTTCTTTGGCGTCCATCATTGCTACGTCTCTTTAGGAAGTCTGATTCGATATCGTTTGCCATCGCTTACCACCAAAGCGCCTTTGTGCATCGGGATATGAGCGATTCTTGGCAACAGCGAATGTAGGACGGAGACAACGACATTTGACTGAGCGAGCTTAAGCTTTAACCGAATAATACCGTTGTGGCTGCCCGGAGGATAATAGCGGAGGTCGGCAAAGTCAGCATCCAAAGTGACCAGGCAGCGTCCATTATCGTGGGCAAAAGCCACTAACTCTGAATCTTTGCATCCTCTCAAACCGGTGTCCCTTAAATGCAGAACGTCGTAACCCAACTGGCGGAGCTCTGTGGCAGCTTGGGGTGGAATGTTTTCATCGAGCAGGAGCTTCAGGCTCATCTAATCCCTTCTGCTTCGAGAACTCCCACCTCCTCCTGCGTCAGCTCGGCGGCATACTCCAGACAAGCCAGGATATCCTCATTAGTGAGGTCAGGGTATTCTTTCAGCACCTCTTCCGGCTTAAGCCCGGCCGCCAGGAGGTTAAGCACGATGTATACGGGAATTCGCGTGCCCTTAATCACCGGTTTACCGTGCATAATCTCAGCGTCTATGACAATTCGGTCCTGGTATCTCATTTCCTATCACCTCCATTCAAACCTGCTTTCTCTAGCCCTTCATAATACAGCCTTTTTGCCTCTGCTGCCAGCCGCTCCCGCTCCTGCTGAGGTGTGGTGAAGTTAATGCGGCGGATGGGAAGTGCTCTCACCTCGTCTCCAGAAACATGGTTGTTCGTGCTTGTCGTCTTGAACCGCCAGTTAAGGAGTTTCGAGTTTAGAATCACTAATATATAGTAGCGGTTTCCTTTAAAGTTGCACAAGTAGTAGTCTCTTCCAATACAAGATGAGCCTGGAGGGGGCACCGATTTCTGATGCAAGGTGAGCCTGAAACAGGCAACTCATTTATGATTGGGACATGCAACTGATCATGAACGATGAGAAGCTAACCACAATAGAACAGGCCAAACAGTTTTTGAACGGGAGCG
>VGNY01000087.1 GCA_016865895.1 Chloroflexota bacterium
CCACTTGCTTTTCGGCCTTTCCCTACTTTGTGACCCGACTTCCCATTGCCGGATCAAAGCTTTGACTACTCGGGACATTTTTAATGTACCACAGTTTGGCCCTAATTGTCAAATTTCACAGCAGACAACTCCATAACTGTGTATTAATGTAACATTACAGGCAATTGTGACCCCGAGCGCACAATCTGGACTGTGGTGCAATTGGCGTCCTCTGTTTGATGGGCAGGTTTTTACGTAAAGTCATTTAGTGTGAGCAAGGTACTGTTCCTATGCGTAAAGGCGAAGAATATGCCAGATATGCCATCGATTTAGGTGCTATCCCGGCAATTCGCAAGGAGACCTACTTACTATAATCGTTGACCCTAATCACGGCACAGAGCATAGTAACTAACTCGAACTGTTTCGTCTAATTTTACGGAAAAACTCCGCATAAGCTTACGAGAATATTCGTTCGAGTACTAGGGCGAACAGGAAACCGAGGATACCACAGGCAGGGAAAGTGAGGAGCCAAGCCAGGACAATCTCTCTAGTAACCCCCCACCTCACTGCGGAAAACCGCCGGGTAGCCCCAACCCCCATTATAGCCGTGTTAATAGTCTGAGTTGTGCTCAGAGGTATACCTAAAAAGGAAGCTATAACAATGGCAAGACCGGCAGAGGTTTCCGCGGCGAAGCCATTTACCGGTTCGAGTCTTGTTAAACGAAAGCCCATAGTCCTGATAATACGCCACCCGCCGAAAGCTGTACCCAATCCCATTACTGCACCGCAGAGTAGGATAACCCATATAGGAATCTGAACTTTGGGTAGCATTCCTCCCAGGAACAGAGCTAGGGCAAAGGCCCCCATGAATTTTTGCCCATCGTTGCTCCCGTGGCTAAAGGCCATAAAAGCTGAAGAAAGTACCTGAAGCCGACCAAAGGCTACTTTTGCGGAGGTTGGATTAGCGCGAAATAGCATGCGGTAAAGAATGACCATAACTACAAAACCAAGAGAGAAGCCAACAACAGTGGCTAATACTAGACCTATCAAGACTTTCTGCCATCCTTCCCACAACAACACTGAGGGGCCAGCAGCAGCCAGCCCCGCCCCTGCTAGACCAGCAACCAATGCATGGGTCTCACTGGTAGGTAGTCCCCACCGCCACGCCAGCGTGCTCCAGATAACTATGGCCAGCATGCCAGCAGCTACCGTGTGTAATCCCTATTGCTTCTGGCTGAATGATACCCTTTCCAATCGTAACCGCCACGGCAGTACCCGTAACTAGCGCTCCTAAGATATTCAATACTGCGGCCATGGTTACCGCCTGAAAAGGGGAAAGAACTCGGGTAGAGACTACTGTGGCGATAGCATTAGGAGCATCAGTCCAGCCATTGACAAATTCGGCTGCCAAAACCAATAGCAGCGTTATGGCCAACACTACACTTATATCCATCTATCTCGTCAGGCTGAGCTACGAGGTAAGTTTAGCGCCACAGGGTCAGGCATATTTTAGAGCCACGCCTTCCAGTGTGTTAGCTGCATTTTCACATCTATCAACGGCCGTTTCTATATCTTCGTAAATTTCGCGCCACTCGATATGGTGTCATTGGAAATAAGCCGTATCTTGATCCGGAATTTGTCTACACGGCTACCAATGCTGATTTGGGCTTTACAGTAATGGTCACCCTGGCAAGGTTGGAGTAAGCTAACCCGTCATTGGCCCTATAGATAAAGGAGTCTGTCCCACTGAAGTTGTCATTGGGTATGTAAATGAAAGAACCATCAGCATTCAGGGTCAATATTCCTTTAATCGACTCTCTCACCAATACAGCTGACAATGTATCACCATCGGGGTCAGTATCGTTGCCAAGGATTCCGGGAGCATGTACGTTTAGGACTATGCCCCCGCCGATAGCGTAGCTATCATTATTGGCCAACGGCGGGCGGTTGATGCTGCCTCGATACTTGACATCATAACGATAGTATGCCTTCTTTAGAATTTGATAGAGGAACTTGATGCATGAAGTGCCCCATACCCATGTAATGCTGGGCGCCTTATCTGACAGAGGCAAGATAGGCATGTTCGCGTTCACCTCATTTGTAGACTGTTTATTATTCTTGCCAGATCTGGTAGGGGACCACCCCACTGCTGCCACTACCCAAGGCTACTTTCACTTTACCTTACTCTTTTGCCGTTGTTTCGTGGTTTTTACTTTTTTACCGAAACTCCCGGTGTACAGAGGCTTTATTAAAGTGGACGCATTACATCCGTATCTGACTGGCAGTAACCGCTGGTCTTCGGTCATGCTTTCCACCGAAGCTAAAGCCCCAATGGTTAGTTTTGCTAGTCGTTGCCTATCACATGCTTGGAGCATCACGATTAAGTTTGGCATACCCTCCAACACGTCTAGCACCCTCACGCCTGTCTTACTTTGCAAAATTTGGAGTGCTTGGTCAAACTTGTCTTCTTGTATGTATAGAAGCACATAGACTCTGTCATTCATCGGTCCTATCCTAATGCTCCAAGGATATCAGCCACAGCATGGTCACGCTCCAATCGATGCCGCATCGGACGATCAAGGTGGACTGTATAGCGATTACACCTACCCTCCTTCAGTCGAGTTATATAGCCCCCGATCTCTAAGTCCGCAATTATCTTTTGAACCGCTCGCAGAGTGATACCGGCTTCATGGGCAATATGCTCGGTTGTGCTTTCCGGATGCTTTGTGATATAAGATAGCACCCGCCCGTGGTTGGTGAGAAACGTCCATTCTCCTTTTCTCAACATATCCCTTTTAAATCCTTGACAGAGTGCTGCTTCCTCTTTATAATTGATAAGAACTATAATACATGTATTATAGTTCTTAGTATAGCATGTTTGAACCATTGTGTCAATATGTTGTAGTCTTCTGTATTTGTCTTCACAGAAACTAAATAAAATATTTTATACTGGTGCACTGATGAATATTAAGCAAAACTGGCACGCACTTACAATCACAGAAACGCTGCAAGCTCTGGGGTCAGGCATCACTGGTTTAAGCCAGGGAGAAGCTGAAAAACGATTGGCTCAATTTGGCCCGAACGAACTGGTGAAGGAAAAGAGAATCTCTCCCTGGACAATCTGGATGAGGCAATTCAAGAACATCATGATTCTTATTCTCCTTTTTGCCACAGGGCTTTCGGTTGCAACAGGTGATATAAAAGAATCTATTGTTATTGGCATTATCCTGATCTTTGCCACTACCCTGGGTTTTATCCAAGAATACCGGGCAGAGCGGGCAATGGAAGCCCTGAAGAAAATGGCAGCCCCTATAGCATCAGTACTAAGAGACGGCAATGAAGAAGAAATACCCGCACGGGAATTAGTCCCTGGGGATGTAATCTTCCTTAGAACTGGCGACCGGATGCCGGCAGATGCTCGCCTTATTGAGGTCGCTAACCTAAAAGCAGAGGAAGCTCCCTTAACTGGAGAATCTGTCCCTATAGAGAAAACAATTGGTTCTTTAGACGGAGAAATAAGTGTTGGTGACAGAAAAAACATGGTCTTTATGGGAACAGCCGTTGTCCATGGTAGGGGTAAGGCTGTGGTAACAGCTACAGGCGCCGCCACTGAATTTGGTAAGATTGCAGGTATGCTCCAGCAGGTAACCGCAGAGCCGACCCCCCTACAGGTTAACCTTGACCGCTTGGCAAAGATTATCGGCATTATCGCTATATTTCTATGTGTTCTGATGGCTGGTTTCGGCATTCTACGGGGGTTTCCTCCTTTAGAAATGATTGTCTGGGGGATAGCTCTGGCAGTGGCCTTTGTGCCTGAAGCCTTACCTGCTATAGTCGTTATTGGCCTGGCAATCGGCGTGCGGCGGATGGTAAAACGCAATGCTTTGATAAGAAAACTCCCTGCGGTCGAGACCTTGGGCTGCACTACGTATATTTGCTCCGACAAAACCGGCACTCTAACACAGGACCAGATGACCGTGCGCCGTATTTATGTCAATGGTGGGCTTATTGACGTTACCGGTGTTGGCTACGAGCCTAAAGGTGAATTTTATCTTGATGGAATCGCTTTCCAGCCCAGACAGAACGAGTCGCTGCAAATGCTGCTTAATATCAGCACTCTTTGCAACGATGCCTCTCTCGTCTCTGCTAGTGGTGTTTGGGAGATCAGGGGAGACCCTACTGAGGGAGCTCTGGTAGTAGCCGCTGCCAAAGCTGGCTTGTGGCAAAAGGAGCTGGCCAGTGATACGCCTCGAACTGGCGAAATCCCCTTCTCGTCGGAAACAAAGAGAATGGCCACTGTTCATCAGGCACCTCAGGGTAAAGTTGTTTATTCTAAAGGAGCACCGGAGGTGGTTTTACGTTCCTGTAGTCATATTCTCAACAATGGACAAGAAACAAAATTAACTACTGAGGAGAGCAATAATATTCTTTCTATAGCTCAAGAGATGGCAGGGGATGCTTTGCGAGTCTTGGGTATAGCGTATGGGCGACTTCCTGATATGGCTACTATTGACCCAACCATAGAACAGGACATGGTTTTTGTTGGTCTTGTCGGTATGATTGACCCACCTCGGCAAGAGGCTAAAGAGGCGGTGAAGCTCTGCGACCAGGCAGGCATAAAGTCCGTAATGATTACTGGTGACCATAAGTTAACTGCTGTCGCTGTTGCCAAAGAACTAGGTATACTCAAGCAAGGTATTGCCCTGACCGGGGTTGAAATCGATAGCATAGGCGATGCGGAATTTGAAAATTTAGTTGAAAAAATAGAGGTCTACGCCCGGGTCTCTCCAGCCCACAAACTACGAGTTGTCGAAGCATTAACTAACAAAAGACATGTGGTGGCTATGACAGGAGACGGTGTCAATGATGCTCCCGCCCTGAAGAAGGCTGATATCGGTATAGCTATGGGTATCACCGGCACAGACGTTACAAAGGAAGCTGCTGACATGGTGCTTACTGATGATAATTTCGCCTCTATTGTGGCTGCTGTAGAAGAGGGTAGAGGTGTTTTCGGCAATATTAAGAAATACCTGATGTATTTACTCTCCTCTAATGTCGGGGAGGTAATATTACTGTCGTTTGTCATGTTTTTTGGTACGTTAATCGGACTGCCTCCGGGAGCGCTACCTTTAGTGGCCATTCAGATTTTGTGGATTAACGTGGCTACTGACGGTTTACCAGCTATTGCCCTATCTGTTGACCCACCAGACCAAGATATCATGAGACAGAAGCCACGCGCTCGCGGTCAAGGCATTTTTACTAAACCAGTGGTAATACTTATGATCATAGGTGGCATATGGTCATTTTTAGTAAATCTTGGGATATTTGTTTGGGCATTGGAAGCAACCAAAAGCCTGTGGCACGCCCAAACTTATTGTTTTCTTACGCTTGTCATTATTCAATTCTTCAAGGCATACAACTTCCGTTCTGATACGAAGTCCATATTTCAAATTGGTTTGTTTAAGAATAAATGGCTGAATATCGCCATATGCTGGGAGATAATACTAATATTGATAATAGTTTACACGCCATTCTTACAGCAACCTTTCCGGACATTCTCACTGAGTGTCTTTGACTGGGCGCTAGTCATCTTACTTGGTGCAACCATCTTCCCTGTCCTGGAGATAACTAAAGCCATCATCCGATGGCGAGATAGAAAGACTTTGGCAGAGGCAGCCTTGTAATGCTATCCAAGAAGCAACAGGTTTGACTCAATTGGTAAAGCCTCCGAAAGAAATCTTTAAAGAACTGTTGAACTTATTTTGCAAGGGTGCTTCGCTTGAAGGTGGCTAATGACTTCGATAACTCAGGCGAGAATACGAAGCAGCTTATATGGGTTTGTCAATCCTATTAGTCAAACGGGTGACGTGCATTATGTTTCGTCAGAAATGCACGTTTCACCAAAGGATACAATCTGACACGTCTGTCTGGTGAGTAGCTGCCGTTGCACAACCAGGCTAAAGTGCAGTTGCTGCCAAGCTTGACGTTAATTTACTTCCTTAGACAAGGATGGTCTAAGAGATATGCAGGTATGTTCTCTACCGTTTTTCTCCCCACAACTAGTTTTGGAAGGTCCTGCCCCAGTGGTGCCTCAGCCAAGAAGTGTAAGCCGCTCTTGTCTCAGTACATTCGTTTATAAGTACTTCTCTGGTTCACAATAAGCACACTGCACCTCCACCTTTCCATCTTTATAGACAAACTCCACCGCACCATCCTGGCCACACTTAGGGCACTTCACAACACGAGTTCTTGCCAACTTAGATACCTCTTTGGATATGTCCTTAGATTTATCTTGCATCACGGGCCCCGACTATTTCAGTTTGACTTTGTCTTTTACTCTTCAACCGTCTTGTCTTAGTTATAGGAGCAAGGAGGAGAAACCATAAGACAGTGTAAATGGCTATTATTATGCATATTGCCCAGCAGTAATTGATGCTCTACAGAAGGGCCTAGTTCCTTAGGCTAGATGACCCCTACCGAAGGAACATTTTCTCTGGCACAGTGCCAAACTGCTCACTACAGATGGGACAGCGAAATACGACACGGGTTATAGCCTCACCCGACCGCTCAATGCGGTAGACAGAGGAGTCATGGCGATCTTTAGGGCAACGAGCATAGAGGGCCTGGTGATACCCTGTCGCCGGGTCAGGCATAGTGAGTCGGCCTGTCGAAAGCATTTGTTTTATCTGCTCCATCTGGCTTGCCTGCGCCATATCTAGCTTCTACCTCCGACCTGTCTTCTTGATAGTCGGAACAGTCTGACTCTTCATCACTCTTCTTTTCTTCATTATCACACCTTCTTATCGTCAAATCAAATCGTAACTTGTGCCTATATTGCACTGGGAGGTTAATTGGTAGGTTTCCGGATTTAGCTGTGCGTCCGTCATCTGGCTATGGGTGCACATAATAGACCATTGTTGCCCCTGGGCTGCATCCAGAGACTATTGTTATATGGCTGACTTCTTGGAGATGCCCCCTTTTCTGTACCACTCATAATGCTAGTTTCGTGGTTTTTCAACTAACTACCTCTCCAGACAGCGCAAATTCTCTTGGAGGTAGGTTACCCAGGGCGCCATGTGGCCGTTCTTTATTATAGTACAAACGCCACTCCTCGACTTTTTCCCGCGCGTCTTCCAAAGATAAAAACCAGTTTTCGTTCAGACATTCCTGGCGGAACCGGCCGTTGAACGATTCAATGAAGGCATTATCTGTGGGTTTCCCTGGACGAATGAAGTCTAGCTCCACGCCGTTCAAATACGCCCATTGGTCCAGTCGCTTTGAAGTAAACTCCGGCCCGTTGTCTACTCTAATTGTCTTGGGTAAGCATCTTTCCCTGGCTATGTGCATCAATACCTCCACAACACGTTGACCACCTATGCTCCTGTCTACTTCTATCGCCAGACTCTCACGGGTAAAGTTATCCACTAACGTTAACAGCCTTATCCTCTGGCCATTAAACAGCTCATCATTCATAAAGTCCATTGACCAGCTCTCATCTGGACTTTGAGCTGCAGGGAGTTCCTCTCGCCTGCATGCTGTAACATGTCTCCTAGGTCTCTTGGTACGCATTGTAAGGCCTTCCTGCTTATAGAGCCTGTAAACCCGCTTGTGATTCACTTTCCAGCCTTCTCTCTCAAGGACCACATGGATTCTCCTGTAGCCATAACTTACTCTTGCCTGTGCCAGATCACGAATTCTTATCCTCAAAGCAGCCTGCTCATCTGCCACGCTCTGGTAGTAGTATGTAGATCTCTGAAACATCAACACACTACATGCTCTCCGCTTGCTTGCGCTGTAGCAAACCCGCAATGCCTCAACCTGTTCCCGCAGTTGAGCAGGCTTCAGGACTTTTTTCGCAGCACATCCTGAAGCATCTGCTTATCAAGGCTCAAGTCTGCTACTAGCTGTTTGAGCTTTCTATTCTCCTCTTCCAGGACTCTCAATCTCCTCACTTCTGCTACGCCCATGCCGACATATTTCTTCTTCCACCGGTAGAAGGTCTGCTCGCTGATGCCCATTTTCCTGCAGACCTCAGGAACAGTTGTCCCTGACTCTGCCTGCTTCAAGGCGAAGGTGATTTGCTCCGCGGTGTACCGGGACTTCTTCATGGGATGATCCTCCTTTATCATTGTTAATCATCCCACAAAACTCGCATTTTGTCTGGCTCAGTTTTCGGGGGGCAGGTCATTCTCTGGTAATAGCCACTCTTTTATTGTTTTGAAGTTCGGATACATAGGATATGTATGGAGACGCCAATAGCGATTAAAACCAAAATCAAGCTAACGACAAAACTCTGAACGGCAAATGCGACTGAAGATCCGATCGTTATCCACAACAAGATAATGGTTAAGACTTTTACCTTTAGTGGAACTCCTTTTCTTTCTAGATAGCTCCTAATGTAATTTCCAAACCACTTGTTGTATAAGAGCCAACTATAGAATCTTTGCGAACTTCTTGCATAGCAGGCAGCTGCAACCAGGAGCAAGGGAGTGGTAGGTAGCACCGGCACAAATATCCCTACGATTCCGAGGCCCGTTAAAAATGTTCCCGCGATAATCAACAGTATCCGAATCCAGGTTCCCCTTGCTTTTGTCCGGTTCTCAATCCCCATAGAGTAGCCAATATTTTAAACCTTTTGAGTTCCTTTTGCCTTATGGAACGCAATACTGGAGGATATGCTTTTCATTACCATAAGAAACAGTAGCTTTAGTATTGGTCATGGGGGCAACTCTATGTGTGGAGCCCGGTTATGATTGGTAAAGCTTCGGCATCTTCGGCGATCAGTTTTCCAGAGGCAGGAGTGATACTCGCACCGGAAGTGGCGAGTTCCATGCTGATGCCGATGACAATGCCAAGCATGGTCAGAGTAGACAGAAGCTTGTCACTATAAATGGCTCGCCACGAGTTGATTATGCTCTAGCTTCAGCCAATAGAACTCTTCGGTGCGGGAATAAAACTGACGCATAACGCCCTCAAGAAAGTGGCCTCCATTTCCCTATAGTGAAGAGCCGTGGGAACAGGACTTTGCGGATCTCCTCGATAAGAAATAGGCTACCACCTGCCAGTATGGCAATGCCCCACTTGTCAATTCCTATGGGTACTGTGTTGAATGCCATCTGAAGAAATGGGGTGTATACAACTGCCACCTGCAGCATTATGGCTAAGGATATAGTCATGAGCAGCCACCGATTACTGAGAACGCCTAGTTTAAAGACAGTATGCTCATCAGAACGTGCGTTGAAAGCCCTAAACCATTCGAAAGCAACCATGGTGCAAAAGGCGATGGTTCGAGCCTCCTCTATACTTACTCTGGATTGAGCCCAATTGAAAACCAGGACTTGAGTTTTACAGCATTCATAGCTGGGCCATAGCTAGGGAAAATGACGTTCCACAACAGGAAGTGTCGAAATGAAGCGGTCCTACACCTGGGTGATGGGCTGCACACTGGCGGGTGGTCGAACACCTACAGCTCGGAAGGCTTCATAGGCCAGTCCCTGAAGTTCAGTTCGCCACAGCCAGGCTTTGCCTCTGGCTTCAAACCGCACTGCCATTAGCTCGAAGAGGTCAGCCA
>VGNY01000088.1 GCA_016865895.1 Chloroflexota bacterium
TGAGCAACAGATATTTGAGAGATATTCCTGAAATCCGAATGCCCATAAATTTCCAATTCCCGTTCCATAATCTTTTTAGTGGCTGGCCCGCTCAGATAGTCATGCAGCTCGTCGGTCTTAGCCAGCAAGGCAATGTCTTTCTGCGTATACTTCATGGGAAACCGGTGCCTTTTGCAGCCTGCCTTCCTTAACCTTCCTTTTTGCTTGTATCGCTTTATCAGTCGGCATACCTGTGCCCGGGAATAGCCGCTCACTTTCTCTATATACCGCCGAATCACCCCTTTATCAGCTCTCTTAAGCTGATAATACTTGAACCGTATCAGCACTGTCTGTATCCACTGGTATCTTTCCTCAATCGATACCCCTTCAAACCTAAGTGTCTCGCTCCCGTTCAAAAACTGTTTGGCCTGTTCTATTGTGGTTAGCTTCTCATCGTTCATGATCAGTTGCATGTCCCAATCATAAATGAGTTGCCTGTTTCAGGCTCACCTTGCATCAGAAATCGGTGCTCCCTCCAGGCTCATCTTGTATTGGAAGAGACTTCCACTTGCATAAACGGTCATAAACCTGTAAAATCTGCGTTTGGCAAAGGAAAGGAGGCCACATGGCTAAAGCAAACGTTCAAGAGGTGCCGGTGGTCTGGATACAGACAGGTACCTGCACCGGATGTTCAGTCTCAGTCCTCAACTCAGTAAGCCCTACTATAAAGAATGTCCTTATCGACGAAGTCATCCCCGGTAAACACGTAAGCCTAAAATTTCAGGCAACAGTAATGGCCGGGGAGGGAGATGCGGTAATCAAGGTGCTCGAAGAGGCACCAAAAGCCAACAAAGGCGGCTATGTCCTGGTAGTCGAAGGCGCCATACCCACCAAAGACGGCGGCATTTATGGGACGCTGGGTGAGAGAAATGGCAAAGAGGTGCCCATGACGTCATGGGTCGAATCTCTGGCCAAGGATGCACTGGCGATTATAGCTCTAGGCAGCTGCGCCGCTTTTGGCGGCGTAGCTGCTGGCAAACCCAACCCCGGTGGGTATGTCGGCACAGATACATTCCTGAAATCCCGTAACATTTCCAAGCCGCTGATTAATATCCCCGGCTGCCCACCACACCCCGACTGGTTCATAGGCACGGTTGCGTCGGTGCTGCTCTTAGGACTACCCAAACCAGAAGAGCTGGATGAACTCAAACGTCCCAAAGCTTTCTTCGGTAAGCTAATACATGAGAACTGCCCCCGCCGGGCTTATTTCGATGAGGGCAAATTCGCCCGAAAATTCGGTGAACTTGGCTGCTTAAACGAACTCGGGTGCAAGGGACCAGTCACCTATGCCGATTGCCCTTCGAGGAAGTGGAATCATGGAGTAAACTGGTGCATAGACGCTGGCTCGCCCTGCATCGGATGCTGCGAGCCCGGGTTCCCCGATTTGCTGGCACCGTTCTATCAAAAACTGATCGACACCAACCTACCGACGATAGGCAAACTCCAGGGAAAGGAGGCTGCTTAACATCTCTGTCATTCTGAGCCCCACGGGCGAAGAATCCATTCCCAGACTCTTCGCTTCGAGACCCTTCTCTGCGCTCAGGATGACACTTTATTGTGGCAAACTCTAATGACAGGAGGTTTTAGAAATTGAGCAAGATTATAGTTGACCCTCTAACTCGTATTGAAGGACATCTCAAGGTCGAAGTCATCACCGAGAACGGTGTGGTAAAAGAAGCTCATAGTTCAGGTATGCTTTTCAGGGGCATCGAGCTAATTCTCCAGGGCAGAGACCCCCGCGATGCCCAGAGATACACCCAGCGCATCTGCGGAGTCTGCCCTACCAGCCATTCTATAGCCGCTACCTTGAACCTAGATAGCGCTTTTGGTCTTGCCGATAAGATACCTGACAACGGCCGGGTTATCCGCAACCTCATCCTTGGTGCAGCACACATCGCCGACCATATTCTCCATTTTTATCACCTTACCGCTCTTGACTACGTGGATGTCACCAAGGTGCTTAAGTATGATGGCAATGACCCAACTTTGAATTCAGTTAAAGAATTTGCCAGGCGAGGAGAATTAGCCCCGTTTGTACCTCGTTACGAAGGCGACTACCGTCTCAGCGACCAGGTAAACATAGACGCCCTGGCTCATTACGTTAAAGCCCTGGAGATGAGACGCAAGGGTCAGGAGATGCTGGCTATTTTCGGCGGCAAGATGCCCCATAACATGGGAGTCATCCCAGGTGGCATAACCGAGACCGTCACCGTAGATAAAATAGCCTCTTTCCTGTGGAGGCTGAACGAGCTGAGGGACTTTATTAACAATATCTACATCCCCGATGTCCTGGCAGTAGCTGAAGCCTATTCTGACTATTTTGAAATCGGCGCTGGCTGCGGCAATTTGCTTTCCTACGGCAGCTTCGACCTCGAAGGCGGAAACTCCGATTACACCAAGAGGAAGAGGCTACTGAACCAGGGAACAGTCTCCGCCGACCTCAAGCTTGGCACCTTGGACACCAATAAGATTATGGAGTATGTAAAGCACTCGTGGTATGCCGACTCAAGCACTGGAAAACATCCGACCCAAGGCATAACAGAGCCACAACCTCATAAGAAAGGGGCATACTCATGGGCCAAAGCACCACGTTATGATGGCAAGGTCTATGAAGTTGGCCCACTAGCGCGGGTGGCAGTTACCTATGCCAGCGGTGAGCCGGCAGTAAAGAACTTGGTTGATTCAGTCCTCTCCAAGTTTAAGGCTAGTCCTAAGGCCTTATTCTCCGTCCTCGGTCGACATGCCGCCCGAGCCCTTTACACCAAATTCGTAGCTGATACCATGCCCGGGTGGCTACTACAACTTAAACCCGGCGAGCCGGCTTATGTAGACTATGAAATTCCCGATGAATCTACTGGAATGGGATTGGTCGATGCCGCCAGAGGTGCTCTGGGGCACTGGATTGAGATTAAAGACAAGAAAATCGCCAACTATCAATGTGTGGTGCCCAGCACCTGGAATCTAGGACCTAGAGACGACAAGGAACAGCCAGGTCCTGTAGAACAGGCTCTAATTGGCACCAAGATAAAGGATGAAAACAATCCATTTGAAATTGGGCGCATAGTCCGCTCCTTCGACCCCTGTCTGGCTTGCGCCATACATGTGATTACACCCAAGGGGAGAAGTCTTGGAATATACAAAGTCTGTTAAGACTGTCTGTCATTCTGAGGGAGTCCCGATTTCATCCCGATTTGTCGGGAAGAATCTCAGGGTGACAGGTGAAGGCAACCCAAAAATCGCAGTTCTGGGGATAGGTAATCTGTTGCTCAAAGACGAAGGCATCGGCGTCCACCTGGTCCAGGAACTAGCCAGCATTGTGGATGCTAGCAACGTCACCATAGTCGACGGCGGTACCAGCCCTGACATCATGTCTCTGGTAGACCCTAGCATAGATAAGCTAATCATCATTGATGCTGTCAAAGGTGGTTATAAGCCGGGAACTGTCTACCGCTTCAGTTCCGATGACTTAGATTTGGACTCAGTCTCACCTGTTTCTGTACACGATATAGGAGTATTGGAAAGCTTGAGAATGATGGCTTTACTTGACAGACAGCCAAAATCTACGGTTATTATCGGAATCGAACCAAAGGAAATAGACTTCGGACTAGACCTTTCCCCAGAAGTAGAACAAAGGCTACCCGAAATCATTAAGTTAGTCTTACAGGAAATAGAAGAGACCAACACAGCTATGGAGGTAAGCAAATGATAATCTCTGAGTTAAAGCCGCTACCGGAAATCCTAGGCTATTTAGAAGGCGAGAGGAAAATCTTCCTGGTCGGCTGTAAAGGCTGCGCTGAGGTATGTCAAACAGGCGATGAGCCTCAGGTTCTGGAAATGAAGCAGAAGCTGGAGCAGGAAGGCAAAACCATCACGGGCTACTGCGTGGTCGACTTCCTCTGTGACAAGGCACTGGTCAAGACCAGATTATTTCCACACGAAGAGGAGATAGACACTGCCGATTCCCTGCTGGTGATGACCTGCGGCATCGGGGTCCAGGCTACGGCTGCGGTGGTGAACAGGCTGGTCCACCCAGCAGCTAACACCGTCAATGTCGGCGGTGCCCGCGGCGAATGGCGAGGTAGCGAGCGGTGCCGCGAATGCGGCGACTGCGTCCTCGACCTAACCGGCGGCATTTGTCCCCTAACCGCCTGCACCAAATGGTTAATCAACGGACCTTGCGGTGGCGCTAAGAACGGCAAATGTGAGGTTGAACCCGATGTGCGCGATTGTGGCTGGCACTTAATCTACGAGAGACTGAAAAAATTAGGCCGGCTGGACAAAATGCAAACCATGCCAGTGCTCAAGAACTACGGCAAAATGCAGCCACCGAAGGAACTAAGGTCCACCATAATGTGGGCACTGGAACAACAGGAAACTAAAGTTTAGCTATCCCCGAAGGAGGTAACTATACGATGAGTCTGCGTGAAAAACTACAGAATGGCAAGTTTGCGGTCACCGCTGAAATCGGGCCAGCTAAAGGTGTGGATATCCACGAATTCAATGAGAATGCCGATTTACTCAAAGGCAGGGTGGATGCAGTAAACTGCACTGACCAGCAGAGCGCCGTCATGAGGCTGGGCTCGCTGGCTGCCTGTTACTTACTCAAGCAAAAAGGCATTGAGCCAGTATTCCAGATGACCTGCCGTGACCGTAACCGCATCGCTTTGCAGTCTGACTTGCTGAGTGCCTATGTTATGGGTGTTGAGAATGTTCTGTGCCTCACCGGAGATTATGTCACTTTGGGAGACCATTTGGACGCCAAACCCGTCTTCGATCTCGATTCCGTATCTTTGCTGCATGCGGCCCAACAACTGGAACAGGGCAAAGACTTGGCTGGCAAGGAGCTAAAAGGCACTCCCAAGTTCTTCCTCGGAGCATGCGTGACTCCCGGGGCTGACCCTGTGGAACCGCAGTTAATCAAAATGGAGAGAAAGGTAAAAGCCGGCGCTCAGTTCTTTCAGACTCAGGCAATATACGAGCCTAAAAAGTTCGAAGCTTTTATGAAAGAGGCCAAGAAGTTTGGTGTGCCGGTATTAGTCGGCATAGTAGTGCTCAGGTCAGCAGCTATGGCACGGTTCATGAATAAGAACGTTGCCGGCATCCATGTCCCAGACGAGATGATTAGTGAGATGGACCAGGCTGAGAACAAGCTCCAGAAGGGCATTGAAATAGCTGCTCGCCTTATCAACGAGATGAGGGGCATGTGCCAGGGCGCCCATATTATGGCAATCGGGCTGGAGTCGAAGGTGCCAGCAATTCTCGATGCCGCCAAGTTGTAACACTGAGATGAGGGGGTGGATGTGCGCATCGTTCGCTTTGTCGCCCGTGGCAAGGCCAAATACGGCCTGCTAGAGAAGAATGTCATACACGGACTCCGAGGTAGCCCTTTCACTCACTTTAAGCATCTCAGTAGCCCATCTATACTTGACGGAAGCATCTACAAGCCCGATGAGGTGAGGTTGCTCGCCCCTTGCCTACCATCCAAGATAGTCTGTCTCGGACTCAATTACCGCAGCCACGTTGAGGAGCTAAAGCTACCCCTGCCTTCCGTGCCGCTTATTTTCCTCAAACCATCCACTGCTGTCATCGGCCCCGACGACAAAATCATCCTGCCTCACAATCGCAAACGCATCGACTACGAGGGCGAACTGGGTGTAGTCATCGGCAAGCAGGCTAATGATGTGCCAGAAGAAGAAGCAATGGAATACATACTCGGCTATACCTGCTTTAATGATGTCTCTGACCGCCATGCCCAGGCTGAGGACGGCCAGTGGACCAGAGCTAAAGGTTACGACACCTTCGCCCCTATAGGCCCGTGGATAGAGACGGAAGCAAATCCAGACAACCTGAAGCTGGAAACATACCTCAACGGTGAGCTTCGCCAGTCTGCCAGCACCAACGACCTCATCTTCGGGGTATCAAAGCTTATCAGTTTTATTTCTGCTGTAATGACGCTACTGCCGGACGATGTTATCGCTACAGGCACGCCTTCAGGCATCGGCCCCATTAGCCCGGGCGATGTCGTCGAAATCAGAATAGAGAAGATAGGCACATTAAGGAACCCCGTCATCGCCCAGGAGTAACCAGCTTACTTCTGCAGCAAGCCTGTCAGCCAACTTTCTACCGTATCGTAAAACTCCTCTGGCAATTTGGGCGGATGGTCCATTCCTGCGATAATCACCAATTCTTTCGGCTCTTTCGCCTTTTGATAAAGTATTTCTGCTTCTGCAACGTCAACCAGTGTATCCTTGCTACCATAAATTATAAGCAACGGGACAGGAGAAACCTGGTCTATGGCTGCAACCGGCTTGGGAAACTCAGGCGCATCACCCAGCCTGACCCATATTCGGAGTACCAGCCTTCCCAGCGGGTTATTTGCCATCCAGAATAGCCATCCTGCGTTCGGTATAATCGCTGCGGCATCGGCAGGCGTGCCCACAGTGACCAAGGCGTCAACATCATGAAATCTTGCTGCTACATAGATTCCTTCAACTCCACCTAACGAGAATCCCACCAGGGCGATTTGTTGATATCCGCTTCTCCTGGCGTAATCTATGACCGCCTTTATATCGTAAAACTCCTCGGTGCCGTTAGAAACGCCACCACTTTTGCCGTGCCCACGGAAATCAAAGGTTATGACATCAAAGTGTGGGGACAACCTTTCGGCAAGTTTAGTAATATAAGGCCTCTGCTTGCTGCCCATAAAACCGTGAGCCAGTATGCAAACATCTGGCTTGCCGGATAGAAAATGGCTTGCGTCTATAGCTATGCCGTCTTCCGTAAACAAAATGGACTTTTTGACATTCATATTCTCACGAGTGACCACCTGGCTACCTTCCGTGATAAGTAGCGGTGAAGTGCATCCGCCAACGAAAATCAATGCCGTGATAATGATGCCGATTAGTTGTGTTGATTTTCCTAACGACGAAAGGGCCTTGGCTAGCAATTTATGAGCTGCTTTCTAATTTAGCGAGAATTCTCTCTCGTTCTCGAACTTTCTGAATGATATTCCGGCCGGCAACAAAGTCAGTAGTATGCCGTCCTGACTTAAATACCTCGTCCTCCAACACCACCTGATAAAAAGGAACATTCGTCTGAATTCCCTTAATTCTCACTTCATCTATAGCCCTCTTCATGCGCAATATAGCCTCATCCCTCGTCTTCCCTCGCACCATAAGTTTAAAGAGCAGGGAGTCATAATGGAAAGGAACTTCATATCCTTCATATACCCCTTCGTCAATTCTGACTCCCAAACCATGGGGAAACCGAAGGGCTGTTACAGTCCCTGGGGAGGGGAAAAAGTCACGAGAGGCATCTTCCGCGTTAATCCGACACTCTATAGCGTGGGCATTAAGGCCAACCTCATCCTGGCTATAACTGAGCTGCTCACCAGCGGCAATCCGGATTTGCTCTTTAACGATGTCCACATTGGCGGCAAGCTCTGTTACACAATGCTCTACCTGCAACCGTGAGTTCACCTCATTGAAGTAAAATTCCCGAGTGTCTGGAACGTAAAAGAACTCCACTGTTAGGGCATTGACATACTGCAAAGCCACAGCTGTGTCAAGGGCGGCAACGCATAGTTTCATCCTCAAATGGGATGACAAAATTTGGCAAGGTGCCTCTTCTAACAACTTTTGATACCTGCGCTGAACGGAGCAGTCCCTCTCGCCTAGATGAATGACATTGCCATATTTATCAGCAAGGACTTGAATCTCTAAGTGCTTTACCCCGGTAAGAAACTTTTCAATATAGAACGAGGGAACCCCGAATGCTTTTCTCCCCATGTTTTCCACAAAGCGAACCACATTCCCCAACTCTTGTCTTTTATTGGCAACCGCCATGCCAATACCACCACCCCCACCTGCAGGTTTAACAATAACAGGGTAGCCGATACTCTCTGCAACCTCTTCAATGTGAGCTAATTGCTTTCCCCCTGAGCCCGTCATAGCCTCATCAGTTCCAGGTACTACAGGTATGTTAAGCATCTTCATCAGTTGCCGTGCTCTGTCTTTTGGTTTAACTTTATACATGCACTCGCTTGGTGGCCCTATAAAGGTAAGTCCTTGTTTCTCGCACATTTCAGCAAACTGGGGATTTTCGGCCAGAAAACCATAGCCAGGGTGAATAGCCTCAACCTTGCTTCGCATGCCAATTTCTAGCATCTTTTCCATATCGAGATAACTATGTACTGCATCTGATGGTCCGATGTGGTAGGCTTCGTCAGCAAGCTTAACATGCAAGGCATCGCTGTCGGCATCAGAGTAAACTGCCACCGTATGGATCCCCATCTCCTTGCAGGTTCTTATCACCCTGACAGCTATTTCACCCCGATTAGCAATCAAAACTTTACGAAACATAAACTCACCCCGCCTCAGTATGTCTGTAGGCCCTAAAAGTATCCTTCCAAATTATATCAAAGAATATTTAGTGAACAAACTGCAGGATAGTGTATCATCTATTCAGATGGGTAACGCCTTGACAAATAACCAGAAACACGTATAATGATACTTGAAAGATATATCAGCTATTCGAGAAGAAGTGGGAAGGACATCCTTCCCACTTCTATTATATAGTCAGCGTCCTAAGTGAATAGCAAGAAACAGCGAATGACAGGAGAGACAAGTTTTGATTACAACAAATAAAAAGGCGCAATTGCACGAGCCAGGCTATAAAAATAAAGCACTGAACATCAGCCGACTTCCTGGCGATGATGGCCAGCGCTCCCTAAGAGCCAAAGCACTTAAAGCCGAGGCAAAGCGACGGAACACAAACCTCATCACAACAGTCGTGACATGTGCTGCAGTTCTGGCATTTGTCGCCGCTACCATACTGGCGGCAATATACGTGCCGCAAGTAGCCATATATGTGCCAATTATCGCTTTGGCACTGGCATTAGCCCTGCAGAAATATACCGCCAGCTTCTTTGCCTTCTTTGTCATCACCTTCTCCAAAATCTATGATTTGGGCGATAGAATCCGCATCGGCAACACAAAAGGCGATGTCAGGCACATAGGGCTGCTTCACACTACACTCGAAGAGGTCGGAGAAGACGAGAAATTGGGTGGTGAACTGACCGGCAGGCTGTTATACGTGCCCAACCTGATAATACTCGACCAGCCGGTACTCAACTACTCCAAGGACTACTCGACAGGCCTCGAGGCTATCTCCTCTGACTACATGTTCGATGAGGTACGCATCCCCCTGACGACCGACAGCAATGTGGACAAGGCAAGCCACCTTCTGGAGAGCATACTGAAAAGCCAGGATGAGGTTTATGTAAAGCAGGCTGGACAGGTCTTTCAGGACGGCTACCCCAGATTTCTGGACGAAGCCATGAGCGGCCCCCGGGTGCTGGTCTTCGTCGAACC
>VGNY01000089.1 GCA_016865895.1 Chloroflexota bacterium
GGCGTAATGCCATGCTCTTTGTTGTAGGCCTCCTGAATCCGGCGCCGACGTTGCGTCTCCCCCATAGCTTCACGCATGGCTGTAGTTACACCATCAGCATACATGATGACATGACTGTCAGCATGACGGGCTGCCCTGCCCATCGTCTGGATAAGCGCCTCTTTCGACCTTAAGTAGCCTTCCTTGTCGGCGTCGAGTATGGCTACCAGGCTTACCTCGGGTAGGTCCAGGCCCTCGCGAAGCAGGTTTATGCCCACTACCACATCGTAAACGCCAAGACGAAGGTCACGCAAAATCTCAACCCTCTCTAACGTGTCAATCTCGGAGTGCAGATAATGAGTCTTTATCTCCATTTCACGAAGATAATCGGCCAACTGCTCAGCCATCCTCTTGGTCAGCGTGGTTACCAGACAGCGCTCACCTTTATCCACTCTGGTCTTAATCTGGTAAATAAGGTCATCGATTTGCCCTTTGGACGGCTTGACATCAATGGTAGGCTCAAGCAAACCGGTGGGACGGACTAACTGCTCCACCACCTGCTGGCTGTGTTTGTATTCATACTCGCTGGGGGTAGCCGATACATAAACAACCTGGTTGATGCGCTCCTTAAACTCAGCGAAACTCAGAGGCCGGTTGTCCAGCGCCGACGGCAGACGAAAACCATAGTCAACCAGAGTTTGCTTTCGGGAGATATCACCATGATACATGCCACGTATTTGAGGTAACGTCATGTGTGATTCGTCAATAAACAGTAAAAAGTCATCGGGGAAATAATCGAGCAACGTCCACGGCGGGCTGCCCGGAGCTCGACGTTGAAGATGTCGGGAATAGTTCTCCACAGCATGGCAGTAGCCGACCTCGCGTAGCATCTCGATGTCATAGTTAGTCCGCGCCTCAAGCCTGGCTGCCTCAAGAAGCTTGCCCTGGCTTTTCAACCCCCGCAGCCTCTCTTCCAGTTCAACCTTGATATCCTCAATAGCCGCCGTAAGCTTATCACGGGAAGTTACAAAGTGCTTGGCCGGGTAAATGTCCGCTGAATTACGTTCCACCAGAAGCTCACCGGTAAGCGGGTCAATATCAACGATACGCTCGACCTCATCCCCCCAGAACTCAATCCTGACCGCAATTTCCTCATACGCCGGCTGAATTTCCAGAGTGTCGCCGCGAATGCGGAAACGGCTGCGAGTGAAATCGAAGTCGTTACGCTCATATTGCATGTCCACCAGACGGCGAGCCAGTTTATCCCGGTTGCATTTTTCGCCCTTCTTTATTGTAGCCACAAAGCTGCGGTATTCTTCAGGCTCACCCAGACTGTAAATACACGATACCGAAGCCACTATGAGCACATCCCGGCGGGCGAGCAAGGACCGGGTAGCGGCATGGCGCAGCTTATCTATTTCCTCATTTATATCTATTTCTTTCTCAATATAGGTGTCGGTGGTGGGAAGATACGCTTCTGGCTGGTAATAATCGTAGTAGCTGACGAAATACTCCACGGCGTTATCGGGGAGATATTCCTTGAACTCGGTGGCTAACTGGGCGGCTAAAGTCTTATTGTGGCAGATAACCAAAGTGGGCTTCTGCACTCTTTCCACCACATTAGCCATGGTGAAAGTTTTGCCACTGCCGGTGACGCCAAGCAACGTCTGCTGCGCGTAGCCTTCCTTTATCCCTTCAACTAGCTTGTCCACTGCCTGCGGCTGGTCGCCGGTAAGCTTGAAGTCGGAGATAATTTTGAACTGTGCCATTCAAAAAATCGAAGATTAAAAGTTAAAAATCAAAATGACAGATAAAAATGTAAAAGTGTTTTCTAAACTACGCCCTGGCTAATTGCCGCAAAGCCAACTTGACCTTCTCTTCCAAGTCCAGTTCTGGAGAATTAGGCAGGCTGGATACGGCTTGAGTGGCCTCTTTCAAAGAATATCCGAGGTTGGTCAGTGCCGCTACAACGTCGGCATCTTCTTTTGTTAAGCCTGTGGTGATGGCTCCTACTGGCACCCTCTCCAATTTTCCTTTCAGCTCTAGCACAATACGTCCCGCCATTTTCTTACCTAGACCGGGCACCTGGCTGAGAAGCTCAACATTGCCACTGACTATGGCTGAAGCAAGTTGCTCAGGATTGAATGTGGAAAGCACTGCTAAGGTTGTTTTAGGACCAACCCCCGAAACAGAAATCAGGTGTCGGAAAAGCTCCAACTCCTCAACAGAGGCAAAGCCATAAAGAGCAAAATTATCATCCTTTATGTAAAGATAGGTACGCAGATAGACCTTGTCGCCGACAGCACCAAGTCGGCTCAAAGTAGAGCCGGGGATATATACCTGAAGGCTAATTGGCCCAACTTTGATTACCGCTGAGTCAATCCCGCGGCTCTCCAAAATCCCTTCAAAAGCGACTATCATCTTTTCTTCACCTGCCTTGAGCTAACAGGCGGTCAATATGTCTTTGGTGAAGGTGGCAAATAGCGACAGCCAGGGCATCGGCAGCATCATTGGGCTGTGGAGACTGAGCCAGTCCGAGTTGAATCCTCACCATCTCCTGCACCTGCTCCTTGCTGCTACCGCCATAGTCAGTAACCTGTTGTTTCACCTGGGCCGGCAAGTAGCGAAAGACAGGTAAATTATTATTGGCTGCGGCTAGAATGGCTATTGCCTGAGCTCTACCTACAGCTAAAGCCGAACGAACATTTCCCGCCACGAACGGTTCCTCAATAGCTACCTCATCCGGTCGGTAGCGAGCTACAATTTCACCAAGTCTCTTGTACAACGAAGAGAGCCGCTTTTCTACAGGAACTTTGGAAGACAGACTTAATACCCCACAGCCAACCATAGTCACCCCCACCCCCTCCTCATCCACGACACCATAGCCCAGATTCAAAGTGCCCGGGTCAATGCCGAGAACACGCATAACTATACCTGAGCTTTCAACTTCTCCAGAACAGCCTCGGAGTAATCGAGATTGGCGAAGACGTGCTGGACATCATCTAACTCTTCCAAATGGTCCAGCAGCTTCAAAGTTTGAATGGCTTCCTTCTCGTCTAATGTCACCGTGCTCTTAGCCACCCGCGAGACTTCAGCCGAAACAGGTGGTTTAATTTGCTCCACGGCTCGCCGCACTGTCTCTAAATTCTGCGGCGTAGTATAGATTTCGAGGTAACCTTTCTCCATCTTTACATCTTCAGCACCGGCATCTATAGCCAGTAAAGCCAACTCTTCAGCATCAACGCCATCAGTTTCCACAGTGATTACGCCTCTATTATCGAATAACCATGCCACACAACCGCTCTCACCAAGATTGCCACCGTGCCGGGAAAACAAACTGCGCACTTCTTGAATGGTGCGATTGCGATTATCAGTAAGTGCCTCTACCATAATCGCCACACCATTAGGCCCATAACCCTCAATCATCAACCCGGAAAGGCTGGATGCGCCCAATTCTCCACTCCCCCGCTTTATTGCCCGTTCAATGTTCTCCGTTGGCATATTGCTGTCGCGGGCTTTCTGTATTGCCAGACGCAGACGGAAGTTGGACTCTGGGTTAGCCCCAGCCTCACGCACGACCACTATAATCTCACGGGTAAGCTTGGTAAATAGTTGCCCGCGTCGGGCATCAGCAACTCCCTTCTGGCGCTTAATCTGTGCCCACTTAGAATGCCCTGACATAGCTCACACTCAACTTAATTTTACCACCACACCTCTTAAGGGTAAAGCTACAACCTTAACAAGCAACACACAGTATAAAAAGATTTACGGTTAACATCAATTCAGTACACAACAGGAGATTATCCACCAATGTAGCTGCGAGGCTTTAGCCTCGCTACAAAAAGCGACCCTAAAGGGTCGCAACTACATCGAAAATAGAGCGTTGCTCAACAATCTCCACACAACATTTAATGATATAATGCCTGGCAAAACCGGCTGGATTGCCAGCCAGACCAAAAAATGATTGAAGAACTTATCAGTTGGGGCATTGCCAAGGAACTTATAGTCATCATCATATCGGCCCTGCCCATAATAGAGCTTCGCGGTGCCCTGCCAGTAGCCATAAACGTGTTCCACATGCCCTGGTACTGGGCATTCTGCCTGGCCGTCATCGGCAATATGCTACCTGTACCGATACTGCTATTGTTCTTTGAATCATTAACCAGAATTATTAGCAAAGTAGAAATCGGCAGAAAATTCGTTAACTGGGTTCTCCAGCGCACCAGGCGACATGGAAAGCTCATCGAGAAATACGAGCGGATTGGGCTGATATTATTTGTCGCCATCCCACTCCCGTTTACCGGCGCCTGGACAGGCTCAATAGCCGCCTTCTTACTGGGGATGAGATTCAGCTATGCCTTCTTATCTATCCTCTGCGGAGTAATAATCGCCGGAGTTATTGTTACTTGTTTATGCCTTCTGGGCTGGCTCGGCGCAGTCATCGCTGGCATCGGGCTCAGCGCTATTGCCATATTCGGCTGGTGGCGAGTTTAGAGTTGCCCCTAAGTAAAAGAGGCGTTTAGTTTGAAACTCAAGGACGTAGTTGATAGCTATATGCAGAAAGTCCCTGAGGTACGGGAATATTGCGAACGTTGTTTAAAAACAGAACGGTGGTATGGCAATGTCGTCCTGATGGTGGTTGATGCCTCTTTCACTTCTATTGGCTTAAACTACTTCCAGGCGGTGGTGCCCAAAGTGGAGAAATTCAGAAAAGAATTCGTAGAAACGGGGAGAATTCGCGCTCTGGAAGATTTGCCGCCTGCCAATGATGCTGAACTCGAAAATGTCTGGAGGAATAAGCGCTCCTGGCAGATGGCGAAATCTGTCGCCTCTCACTTAGCTAAGATTAAAGGCGAAAAAAAAGTGGACGACAGAGGAGCTCTTATCTACTGGGCAAAACACGCCCGGCTTGAAGAGTGGGAGAAAGACCCCGTAGGACAAATCAAAGGAGTCGGCATAAACAGCTTCCAGTATTTGAGAATGATGGGCGGCATTGATACGGTAATGCCAGACAAGATAGTAAAAAGGGTTATTGCTGAAATCTTGGCCCAGGCAAACATGAAGATGCCGGCTACTGATATAGACTTCGTTTATCTGATGGACAAAATGGCACAGGACACCGGCTATAGGGCTATCGAGCTGTGCTGGATGACCTGGCTAATACAATCAGAAGCCGGCATGAGCCGTATGGAGAAATATTCATCGCTTCTGCCCAAAATCTAGTGTAGCTGTGACCTTTTAGGGTCGAATTCAGCGAGGCTATTCCGCAAAGCGGAACGCACTACATTGGTAAACAATATGGTAAACTATGGGCTATGAAAGGCTTCCCTGGTTCATCCGAATAGAGCTAACAGCAAAGTGTCTATAGAAAGAGTTTTCCGACCCATCGATTACGTTAAGATAAGCATTTTCGGCGCTGCTTTAGCAGTTCTCTGGCCCAGCCTGCATACCATCATACTTCCACTCCGCCTTCTGGAATTCGCTCCCGAAGCCCAAAAGAATACCTATCTTGGCCTCCTGACCTTCACCGGCTCGCTGATAGCCGTGTTTATCCAGCCCCTTGCTGGGGCAATCAGCGACCGTTTCAGTTCACGCTTCGGCCGTCGACGTCCCTTTATCCTCGTTGGAACGCTTCTGGCTGTGCTCTTCCTTCCCAGTATAGGGCTTTCCGGCAGTTTCCCCTTTCTATTTTTAGGCTATTGCCTGCTGCAGGTCGCTGCCAACATTGCACAAGGCCCGTTCCAAGCGTTTATCCCTGACTTAGTGCCACAAGACCGAAAAGGAGTGGCATCCGGCGCCAAAAGCCTAGCTGAGATATTAGGCGGTGTGGCCTTCCTTCGTATTGTGGCTTACTTTATGGATAATTACTCTAGTGATAGCAACGAGATTTGGCTGTGGCTGGCAATAGGTCTCCCCGGTTTAATCCTACTGGGAGGCATGATTGCTACCATGCTGACAGTAAAGGAACAGCCGCTATCTCCCACAAGTCAACCGTCCGCAGTAAAAACCATGGCTGGCGCCTACAAGATTGATGCTAAGGGAAATCCCGGCTTTGTCTGGTTCCTTGTATCACGCTTATTTGTCTTGATGGCGATGGTGGTACTCCAGACTTTTGCCCTGTACTTTATTAGAGACGTAATTCATCATCCCAACCCGGCAGGCGTGACCGCAGACTTACTAATTACTGTAGGCATTTTTCTGCTCCTAGCTGTTTATCCTGCAGGGCAACTTTCCGATAAACTGGGACGTAAACCGATTATACTTTTCTCTGGATTTATCGGCGTCGTCGGTATCGCCGTACTATTCTTCGCCCGCACCTATGCTGGTATCTTAGTTTGCGGTGGACTTCTCGGAATCTCCGCAGGAGCTTTCCTCAGCACCAACTGGGCACTGGCTACAGACCTTGTCCCACCGGGCGAAGAAGCCCGCTATCTAGCGCTGACCAATATAGCTACCGCCGGAGCCGGGGCACTTGCTAGGTTAACTGGCCCCGCAATTGACTTTTTTAATATCCAGCAGTCCGGGCTGGGCTATTCGGTCATGCTTTTAGTTTGCGTACTATACTTTATCCTCGGTTCGGCTTTGGTCATGCCGGTTAGAGTAAAGAAAAGAGAGTAGCTAAGTCCATGCAACAGACAAACAATAAAACTGAAAAGCGCTTTTGGACCAGGGAGCGTTATCTTCAAATTCTAGCTCTGCTCTTCGTGCTAGCCCTCTCCGCTTTTCTCCTGCTCAACCGAGCAAAGGTAGCAGGACTTGAAATGTATGGCTACCTTGGCGTCTTCCTGGTCTCCATGATAACCTGCGCCAGCATTGTAGTGCCCGTGCCCGGTTGGATACTAGTAGCCACCATGGGCGCCATTCTCAACCCCATCCTGGTGGGTATCATCTCCGCGTTGGGCGGGACACTCGGCGAGATGACTGGCTATCTTCTGGGCTATGGCGGTCGGCTAGCCATAGACAACGTGAACATCTACAACAGGCTGGTAAAATGGATGAAGAGGTGGGGAAGCGTAACTATATTCGTTCTTGCCCTGATACCCAATCCCCTCTTCGATATAGCCGGCGCCGCTGCTGGCTTGCTACGCTTCCCCTTATGGAAATTCATCCTCTTTGGTGCCGCAGGCAGGATACCAAAGCATATCTTCTTCGCCTACCTCGGTGCCTGGGGCTTACATTTTCTCTCGCCGTAAAGAGGAGTGCACAATTACCCACCCCTTGCCTTATTGCTCCTCCACAAATTAAAATAGCCATACCCTGAGATGTAGAGCAATGAAAGTTGAAAAAGCAGCCGTAAGACCGTTTCTTATCAAAGTGCCGGAGGGAACACTCATGACAGACTTGAAGACATTTCAACAGAAAGCGCTGGAGTTGGGGGCTGCTGCAGCGGAGATAATACAGGCAAAACAAATCACCATAGATGAACGAGTAAGGTTAAAATGTACGGTGCCACGTTGTCTCCGTGCTGGGGAAACACCTAACTGCCCACCCTATGTTCCAGAGCTGGATGTCGTCCGCAAAGCTTTCGCCAAGTTCTCCTGGGGAATATTGCTCAAAACCCATCTCGAGCCCATAGAAGCCTACACACCAGGAAGCAAGCAAAGTAAGGGTGAAGAACAAAGTCTCCTTTTTCATCAAAAGAGTGGTGCAATCGTTTATGAGATAGAGCGATTGGCTTACAAATATGGCTACCATCTAGCTATGGGTCTTGGTGGAGGTTCTTGTAAGGACTATCTATGCCGCGGCTTAATCTGCCAGTTTCTGGATAGCGGTAGGTGCCGCTTCCCCCTACGAGCCAGACCAGCTATGGAAGCTATGGGGATAGACGTGGTAGATTTAATAAACAAAGTGGGTTGGAAATCCTACCCCCTGCTAGGCGACCTCAGCCAGATACCCTGTGCCATTTCAGTGGGACTGGTTTTAGTATATTAAAAAATCCCTCCATGTAGTTGCGACACTTCGGGGTCTTCTAGGCCAAATCCTTGGGCGAGGCTAAAACTCCGTCGCCACAATTGTAAATGAAAGAGGAGGCTAACAAAAAGATGGTAAAAAGTGCGGCTGAAATAGTAGAGGAATTTCTATCTGACGACGCTAAGAGGTGGGGGAAATTAGCCAGCGAGGTGAACTGGCGTCGCCTCGAACTCCTGCTGCTCAGAGAGATTCTATTGGAACTGAAAAAGTTAAATCAGAGTAAGCTGACCTCCTCACCTTAGATGTTTTGGCTCTAGATTTCTTTACACATGCTCAGAAATAGAAGGAGATTATTTGTCATTGCGAGTGAATCGCGGCAATCTCGGTGGAAGGGAGAGGACAGTCAGAACGTTGTGCAGAGTCCATCTTGAGCGAGATTCCTCGCTGCGCTCAAGAATGACACAATGCAAAGAGTTGCTCAACCAAACAGAGAAGGAGTAAAACGGATGTTGAAAGATTTAGTATTAAAGAACAGAAGTTATCGGCGATTTCATCAGGAAGCTGCCATAGAAGCTGAGACTCTGAGAGAACTTGTTGACCTGGCCAGGCTGTCGGCTTCAGCGCTGAATCTACAACCACTGAAATATATGCTCTCCTGTGACCCCAAAAAAAATGCTGTGATATTTCCGCATCTCGGCTGGGCTGGCTATCTCAAAGACTGGCCAGGGCCGGGCGAAGGTGAAAGGCCATCAGCCTACATAATCATGCTTGGTGACACCGAGATAAGCCGCTCTTTCGGCTGTGACCACGGCATAGAAGCACAAAGCATTCTCCTAGGAGCTACAGAGAAAGGCTTAGGTGGCTGCATGCTCGCCACAGTAAATAGGCACGAGCTCAGCAAGGTCATGGGGATACCACCGCGTTATGAAATACTCCTCGTCATAGCTCTGGGCAAACCCAAAGAAACAGTGGTAATCGAGAAAGTCGGGCCTGACGGAGACGTAAAATACTGGCGCGACAGCCAAAACGTACACCATGTGCCAAAACGAGCCCTGGATGATATCATAATTGGCTAGATGCCCAGAGAGTGTTTATTAACTCTGCTTGTGTCACTGGGTAGATTGGAGCATCTGCTCTCGCCTACCCGACAGGCTACAATGTTGCTAAACATTCTCTACGCCCAGGTAAAGTCTTTTCTAATCCAAGAATGAGCCTAAAGGGATGAGTCTCAGTCACCTCGGTATGTATGTCGATAGATGTGTTGGAAGAGATTGGAACGCGCTTTCACCATCCTT
>VGNY01000090.1 GCA_016865895.1 Chloroflexota bacterium
TTGATGACGCTGAAAGCCACACCAAGGCCATGCGAAACAGAGTTGAGGCGCGAACCTTGTGAGTGATAGATACTGAAGCGGAAACCCCTGGTTACGCTGGATGAGGGGCTGGAGCGTACAATTGGATGGTATAAGGATTTCTTTGGGGAATAACTAATCACCAGTCACGCGTGCATTAGTCTTCCCTTCGGAGTTGGTATTTCCCGTCCTGAGGCTCTTGCTGTTTCTATCCATTCATAGATAATCACCTGAACATTCTTTACTGCCTCTTCATACGTTGCGCCATCAGCCATACAGCCTGGAAGTTCAGGAATCTCGGCTATGTAAGCTTTATCTTCGTCACTCCAATAAACAATTACTTCGTATCTATACACCTTCGCTCTCCTTATGAAGCGTATATTTTAAAATTATACCCCTTACCTGCTTAACTTGATAAACTTTGGCCCTACCATCTTTCAGAGGCTGCAAATTTATGATTTCAGCAATACCGGGCTTGGTCAAAATGTGATGGTCCCCTTTAATGCGCTCATTAAAACCTAATTCTAACAAAAGATTTCTTAGCGCACTGAACCTGATGTTTGTATCGGAAAGCCCAGATAGTATTTTCTCTAAAATTAGCCCACCCGTTATCCTTTATACTCACTGATATTATATTATTGTATCAGCCCATTGTAAAAGCGATGGCATGCCTTACGGCTAACCATATGCCGTTGTTCCTTACGCTATTCAATTATAATGCATTTGGGCTGCCACTGATAGCAACCGGATTCCAATACATTCGTAGGCTATGTAGCCGGATTCATTGCCTTTTTCAATGATGACCGTGTATTTCATCTGGCAACCTCGTCTGCCCTTAGCAAAAATAATTATATCAGGGAGAAATGCTGTAATTCAAAGACTGACAGCGCGCCTTTTCTCAGTGGCATTTCTGCTGCTACAAAGCAAAGGGAGAATCTTGCCTTAGTCGGAGCAACATTATAAGTAGACTCTTCACGGAGTTTACCCTGAGCGAGATTCTTCCCGATAAATCGGGATAAAATCGGGACTCCTTCAGAATGACATTTTGATATTGCTAAATGCTCTCCTTCAGGTATTGGAGTATCTGTTGCTTGAATGCCTCAAAGTCGGCTAATCTTGTCCTGGCTATCTCATAAACTATCTTGTCATCTATTCGGGCATATTCGTGGACTAGAATATTTCTGAAGCCTTTCATCTCTTTTAGCACCTCGGTCGTCTTCAGTGAAATGATGCCAGCTTCTTTTAGCTTTTCAAACAAGTCATCCTCTTCGGCAGCGATGCCTAATCGAAGTCCGGCTACCAGCAGGTGACATATATCAATAACCGCTTCTATTGAGACCTGAAGCAATCTTTCACAAGCTCTCCGCTTCTCAATCTTCTGATAGCCGGTGAAATCCGCAGGCAAAATCTCACGGAGTTCTTTAAGGTATCTCTCAAGCTGGTCAATCTTGATTAGAATCCGGTCGCGGTCAAGCACGAGCAACCTCTTCTAAGTATCCGTAGTAAATATGCTTAAAGTCCTCGAAGGCTTGTGCGGTTCGAAAGGCGATTTCATACAGCAGGTCTTCATCCATGCAGAGAAGGACTTTGCCTTCTTTCAATACTCTGTGCCTGACATATAGCGGCAACTGGGAGAAAATGTGGACATCGGCGTTACTTTCTTTAAGATAATTCAGTCTTTTCTGGAACAAGGCTGAAGCATCATGTTTGTTGGGCCGAAGCATGAGGCATATATCAACGTCTGAACTGGCGGCGGATTCACTTCTCGCCTGGCTGCCGAAGAGAAAGACTGCCACTATTTCAGGGTCATTTTTAGCTTTAGTTAAAATCCTATCCATTATTAGCTTCCTGTTCACAATTATATCATAGTTTACCGTCGTGGAAGGCTTGTTGATAGTCTATCATCCGTTCAGGCTTTTCTTCAGGCGACCTTTGGCATCTATTTACCCGACCACCCTTTGGCGGGGCTAAAGCCACGCAGCTACATTGTAGTAAGTAACTTCTTGCCTGGGTATACCAGCTATTCTTTCACCAGCGAAATGAGACTCTGTACCTTTAATTCGGTGTCTTCAGCCATAAAATCGAAATCTTTCGCCAGGCGAGAGCATCTGCTCTCACCTACCCGACAGGCTACAATGTTGCTAAATATTCTCCTTACAAGATGTCCCTTATTGAGAAAAGCATGTTTTTATCCAGCGAGGCGTCTTGGCCTTAACAGGTGAGTCAGACCCGGGTATGTGGGGCTTGATGTCTAGTACCGGTGTTCCGTCTATGGCATCGAGACCAATTACCTTGAGGACATTGTCTCGATGTTCCAACAACTTGACGGTGGTTATTCCTATTGGATTAGGGCGTGCTGGGCTACGGCTAGCGAAGACGCCGACCAGAGGCAGGTTCTGGTCGCCTTTGGGATGGACTTTTGTTACTGAACGTTGCGATGGGGCTAGTTTGTGCATCCAGTAGATGACGATGAGATGGGAGAATTCTTCTATTCTGCTTAGGGCTTCCTTCAAATCCTCGTTTATTATTATCTCAGAGGTAATTGTTTGCCAGTCCTCTCTTTTCGGCTCTGTAATGCCATTTTTGATGAAACCGATTGGTGCTAGGTTTATTTCCATGGGCTTAGATCTGGACTAGTTGAAGTAGTTCGTATTGAATACTTTAAATATAACCCGCATTTTCGGTAGCGTGGCAAGCTATGTTAGAGGTGTTAGAGTTAGCAATTTTCTGGCGATATCGGGGTATTTAGCAATGAAGAGCAATTCGTCCTCGACAAGCGGCTTCTGGGCACAGACATTGGCATATCTTACCAGTTCCAGGATTTTCTCAGCTTCTTCAGCATTGGCGAACGATATCTCGACCATATCCCCAAGCTCCTCTTCAGTCCTTCCTCCGATTTTCTCCTCTATTTTCTTCATTAAATGTCTGAAGCCAGATATACCTCCATATTCGCCGGAGCATATTTCTCTGCCGGTCTCTACAGTCACCGCTTCACCCCTGCCCAGTTCGGCATAGTCATACAGCTCATAATTTTGCGGGTCTTTCAATACACCGTCAGCATGGATACCGGAGGCGTGGGCGAAGGCATTGGCACCGACACCTGGCTGGTTTATTGGGATGGGCACGCCGAAAGCATAACTGGCGAAGTTGGCTATTTTCCATGACTTTGACAGGTCGATTGGTTTGCCTAGTTGATATTTTTTAGTAAAACCCTTAGATTTGGTTATCGCTAGAACTGTGGCTACGAGGTCAGCGTTGCCGGCTCGTTCTCCGATGCCATTGACTGTTGTGTTAATGTAGGCGTCTTGCCCGCCATCAATGGAGCCCTTGGCTCCAGCAATGGATGTAGCCACAGCCATTCCCAGGTCGCCGTGGCAGTGAATCTCGATGGGCATGGCTACATTTTTAGCCAGCGCTTTCACTGTCTCATATATGGTGAAGGGGTCATCGTAACCGAGGGTGTCACAGTATCTAAACCTGTCAGCACCGTGTGACTTAGCTGCCGAAGCGAATTTAATTAGGAAGTCTAAATCTGTACGGGAGGCATCCTCAGCATTTACGCCTATAGATTCGGCTCTATGTGAACGGGCTGCGTCTACAGCGTCTACCATCATTTGCACAATGTCATCCTTTGTCTTTCTCCCTTGAAACTTGCCCTGAATCATCTGGTCGGATGTCGATACTGAGAGGTTAAGATGCTTTATCTTTGGGACAAGCTTGAAGGATGTTTCTACATCTTCCGCTGTTGCTCTTATCCAGCCACCCAAGCGAATAGGTTGTAGCACGCCCGTCTCGGTTAGCTCAAGGTTTGCCTGGAGGTAGTTTGATTCGTGTTTAGTTGTGGGGAAGCCGAACTCGGACTGAAAAACCCCCATCTCGTTGAGGTAGATGTTTATCATCGTTTTTTCAAGCTTGGACAAGCCAAGTTTGGCTGTCTGAACGCCATCTCGATTAGTGACATCAACTATGTAAATCTTTCCCATCACATCCTACTAATATAGGTTTTTGGTATCAGGTGATAGCCTATGAGGCTAAGGACAACAAGTATTATCTATAATTTAGTTAATAAATATTATAAAATAATCCAAAGGGTCTTGACAAAGTGCAAAAAATGTGCTAGATTTATGATGCTCCAAGTAATTGAGCTAAGACCGGGGAGGCAGAGGAGCTGACGCAAGGTAGGCGAAGGCCGAAAAGTGTCAGACAGGATGAGGAACCGGGAATGGCAAGGTTACTTGGGGTCTTTTTATTTCTTGTGCTCTTTTTCAATTAGCTCTGGAGTGAGTGCACCTATAAAAGGTAAATTTCTGTATTCTCCGTGGTAATCCAGTCCGTAGCCTACGACGAATTCATCTGGGACCTCAAAACCTATGTAGTCTAGCGGGACATTGATAAGACGGCGGGCTCGCTTGTCCAGCAAAGTGCAAACATGCAAGCTCCTCGGGTTGTGTGAGGCTAGGTGGTTAAGAACATAGTTTAGAGTCATCCCGGTGTCCACGATATCCTCAACCATTATTACATCGAGCCCGGCTATGCTGGTATCGAGGTCCTTGGTTATCTTTACTGCTGATTCGTTATCGGTGCCGTAGTAGGAAATTGCCATAAAGTCTATGGTAAGCGGCAAGGTGATGTGTTGCATCAGGTCAGACATGAAGCAGACGACGCCTTTGAGGATGCCGACCAGCACCAATTGTCTCTCCGCATAGTCCTGTGAAATGCGTTTGGCTAAAGCTCTAACCCGCCGCTGAATTTGAGTGTGACTGAACAAGACCCGGTCTATTCCCTCCACTTTTGTTCCACCCAGACGTCCGTAGCCATATTTGGCTAGTAACCTGAGATAATCGCTTTTGTTTAGAAGCTTGATGTTGACTTCGGGATATAGTTCTCTAAGTCGGCGCAATTTACGATTTTTCTCCGTAATCAAGCTCTGTTTGAGTGTGGTAAGCTCAATGTAAAGGTCTAGCTCAGGCAGGTAAAAATCTGGGGTAAACATCTCCATAACTTTGTCATTATGCCATGCCAGAGGGAAGGAACGGGGCTCATAAAGCCACTCGATGCGGTAGAAATCAAGTAACTTGGCGAATTCTTCCTCGCTGGGGTGACCAAAGCTAGATGGCCTCAGTGAAGATGAAGGCAACTGGGGTGTATCAGCTAGTTTTCGCCGCTTGGTTACTGTTTCTTCGTGTTCTGCTATCAACACCTGGTGAAGTTCGGTTTTTTCCATGGCAATGGCGATTATATTAGCTACGGTGGCCAGGAAATCTTTGTCAGCTTGCGAAAAGCACCGGGGTTCTTCAGTGTAAATTCGAACTTGTCCAACTATTTCACCCTTTTGTAGCAAAGGTGCTGCTAATACAGAGCTTATTTTCTCTGTGTCAGCTGCCTCTGGGTACTGAACACGCTCATCCTGTGTAGCATCAAAAATAGCAACTATTTTTCCATCAAGTACCTCGCGCAGGCTCTTATGAGCATTCAGTGCTCCTTTTCGTAGATATAGGTCGCTGAGGCCGTAGGCAGCTATGATGTCTAGGTGTTCCTTCTGAGGGCTTAGAAGCATTATGGTGCATCCAGAAGATTTCAGTGCTTTCGCCGTGCTCCTGGCTATAGAATTGAGGACCTTCTTTAAAGGTAAAGAAGTGTTAGCTGTTTTGGCTATCTGCTTGAAAGCTTGAGAATAGCTATATTCGCGGTTATCCACACCTACCTCCCTTTGGAATGTATTCCTGTCACCTATCCGCACTTAGTATAGCCGCAACTGGGGCAAATATGGCAACCTTCTTGGTAAATGAGAATATTGCCACATTCGGGACATTGCCCTGCCCAGTTTTTAGCTACCCCAAGGTCTTTAGGGGTGCCTTTGTCCTTGTCTTTGATGTATTTTTCCAGTACGCTGGCAATAGCATCGGCACAGGAGATAACAGCACGACCTTCTTCCCATGCGACTGATGGGCAACGGATGCCACGCAGGTGTTTGGTGACAGAAGCTATATCAATACCTGCCCTTAAGGCCAAGGAGATGAGTCTGCTAGTGGCTTCCAGTTGTGCCGAGGCACAGCCACCGGCTTTTCCCAGGCTGGTGAAGACTTCGCAGATTCCCTTGTCGTCGAAGTTTACGGTGACATATATGTAACCGCAGCCGGTGGTCACGCGCTCGGTAATTCCCCTGGTGACCTTGGGCCGTCGTCTTGGTGTGAGCTTGGCTTCACGCAGCTCTTCTATGTGAGCAATGTTTAGAACCTGGCTATCGCGGCTTCTGTCTCGGTATATGGTTATTCCTTTTAATCCGAGTCTGTAGGCGAGCATATATATTTCGGCTACGTCTTCCAGCGTAGCTTCATGGGGGAGGTTGACTGTTTTAGAAACAGCACTATCGGTGAACTTCTGGAAAGCTGCCTGCATCCTCACGTGCCATTCTGGAGTTATGTCGTGCGAGGTTACAAAGACATTTTTTATCCAGTCAGGTATATTCTCGACATCCTTGAGTTTTTTCCCTTCAGCAAGCTGTTCCATGAGTTCTGGGGAATAGAAGCTTTCCTTCTTGGCTGCTTTCTCAAAATAGGGGTTTACTTCTATCAGTTGTTCACCGTCCAAGATGTGGCGGATATAACTGAGAGCGAAGAGAGGCTCGATGCCGCTAGAGCAGCCAGCAATTATGCTCAGTGTTCCAGTGGGAGCGATGGTAGTCCGGGAGGCATTCCTTGGTTTTAGTCCATTATCTGTATCGTAGATGCTACCTTTAAAAGCAGGAAATAGGCCTCGTTCCTCGCCCAGCCTTACCGATTCCTTGGTCGCTTCTTCAGATATAAAGCGCATAATATCTTCAGCCACCTCTAATGCTTTATCAGAGTTGTAGGGGATGCGGAGCTTGATTAGCATGTCAGCAAAGCCCATAATGCCAAGCCCTATTTTTCTGGTGGCTTTGGTCATTTTCTCGATTTGGGGCAACGGGAATTTGTTAACATCTATGACGTCATCGAGAAAGCGGACACCAAGTCTGACAGTTTCACTCAGCTTGGAATAGTCGATTTCAGGTTGTTCATCTTCATTTTTGACCATTTTGGACAGGTTAATCGAGGCTAAATTGCAGGACTCAAAAGGTAGTAGAGGCTGTTCACCGCAGGGGTTGGTGCTCTCTATTTTGCCTAGCTGTGGGGTAGGATTATTCCTATTTATATTATCTATGAAAACGATGCCAGGGTCCCCGGTACGCCAAGCCATCTCCGTGATTCTTCTGAAAACCTCTCTAGCGTTGAGTTTGTCCATTGCCTCTTTAGTTCGTGGATTTACTAAGTTGTACTCTCTATTCTCTTCCACAGCTTCCATGAACTCGTTAGTCACGGCGACTGAGAGATTGAAGTTGGTCAATGCCTTTGGGTCTTCTTTGGCTATGATGAATTCTAGAATGTCCGGATGGTCAACGTTGAGGATAGCCATATTGGCACCTCGACGCATGCCACCCTGCTTGATAACATCAGTAGCTGTGTCAAACGCTCGCATAAATGACACTGGACCGCTAGCCACACCGCCTGTGGAACCGACTCTGTCTTTCGTAGGCCTGAGACGCGAGAAAGAGAAGCCGGTGCCGCCACCGCTTTTATGGATTAGAGCTGTATATTTTACAGCATCAAAAATGGATTCCATGGAGTCATCAACGGGAATAACAAAACAAGCTGATAGTTGTCCCAGTTCTCGTCCGGCGTTCATCAAAGTGGGTGAATTTGGCAGGAATTCCAAGGATGTGATGAGTTTATAAAACTTTTCCTCCCAATCTGCTATGTCTGCCTCTGGGTCGTAAATAAGCTCAGCTGAAGCAATATGCTTGGCGATACGCTGGAACATCTCCTCTGGTGTTTCAATGACTTTACCTTGGCTGTCCTTTTTCAGATACCTTTTCTCCAATACTGTAAGAGCATTTTGCGAGAGTTCTATTCCTGATTTAACTTCAGCATTAGTCTGGAGCATAGGCGCCTCCATTACTTTTATCTTAGCTTTTTCAGCCAGGATTTCCTTAACTGCCACTTCAATCTGAGAAACAGATGGTGTCTGCTTGTCTTGTTTTGGGATGAGGTGCTCCATCCCTGGTAAAACTGGTTTTGGCTCAAGCCTTTGAATAATTTGGTCGGTGAGTTCCTCAAGCAGTTTCCTATCAGTTATGCCCATGGACTCAGCAGCCGCAAAGATAGCTCGGGCTATGCGGCTGTGGTTTGTACTCCGCGGTTGATTTTTACTCTGGCGATTGGCCATTTATCTCCGCCTCTGGCGACGTTGACCCAAGATAGTCAGCTCTTCCTGTGATAAGAGAGGCAGTTGACCGGCCGGTGGCACTTTAGCTTCAGTATCCACCAAAGTGTCTACCGCTTGTTTCAGTGCAGCTATGTCTGTGAACTCACGGTAAACACTAGCAAAACGAATATAAGCTATATGGTCTAACTCTTGCAGCTTTTCCATTACCATGTCACCAACGATAGAGCTGGGAACCTCGGTTTTGCCCAGGCGATAAAGGTCAGCTTCAATATTGTCCACAAGCTTATCAATGGTGCCAGTTGGTAGTGGACGTTTTTCGCAGGCTTTGCGAATACCAGTCAGCAGCTTGTCTCGGTTGAACTCCTCTCGTCTGTTGTCCTTTTTAATCACAAAAAGATTCCTCGATTGTAGATGTTCGTAGGTAGTAAAGCGAGTTCCACACTGAAGACACTGACGGCGACGCCTGATCCCATCACCTATACTTCTGGAGTCAATCACCTTCGATTCGACATCCCCACAATAAGGACACTTCATCAACTTACCCTACAAAGTGTGGTATTTAGATATTTTACCCCAATATATAGGTGGTGTCAAGCAGCTG
>VGNY01000091.1 GCA_016865895.1 Chloroflexota bacterium
CATTCAAGGAGTGCTATAATCGGCAAAAAGCCGCTTTCCGCTCTCCCAAGGCAGTGGTCCGGGATGCAAGACAGATTTCCCGTTTCAGCAACGGCCCCATCTTTATACTGGGCGACCTGCGTCAGCCGGGAAATGACTACGCTAACCAAGTTCTGGACTCGCTCCAGAAAAACAGGATAAAGAACCAGTTCATACTCGAATTGTTCTATCCGGCTCCAAAGGAATTGCTGCATCGAATGAGTTCAGCCTGTCCTGACTTTTGCCTGGAGATTTCTCCCGAATCTCACGACCCCGAAATAAGAAAAGTCATCGGCAGACCCTATGCCAACGAGGAACTGGAGCAAACGATAACGGATGCTCTGGATGTCGGCTGTGGACGACTGGATATCTTCTTTATGATTGGGCTGCCCAGACAAACCCCACAGTCGGTAATGGATACCATTGACTACTGCGACCACCTGTTAGGCAAATTTAAGGGGGATAAGCGGCTGTCTCTGTTTATCTCCCCACTGGCTCCGTTCCTCGACCCCGGCAGTCTCGGCTTCGAGCACCCCGAACGCTACGGCTACCACATACTGTTTCGGACGTTGGAGGAGCATCGTCAGGCACTGGTGTCACCATATTGGAAATACTCCCTCAATTATGAGACTGATTGGATGACACGCCAGCAGATTGTGGATACCGCCTATGAAGCCATACTGCGACTTAATCAACTCAGAGTGAAATACAGCATTATCACCGAACGATTAGCCAAAATAAGTGAGCAGCGCCTAATAGCCGCCTGGGATATGGCACGCCGTATTGACGACCTGCTGTCAAAGAACAATATCGAGGAAATAGACCGATTGAAACCGGAGGTTGACAGAATCAACACCTTCCCTGTAGCTGAGAAAATTCAGCTAGAGGTGCCGCCTCCATTCATCAAACTGAAACCATTCCGAGCTCTGTGGTCGGTGATAACCGGACGGTAGGTGCTACAATGCCAAAGCAGCGACTGGACAATCTGCTGGTGAGTAGAGAGCTGGCTGAAAACAAGAGCCAGGCCCAGGCTCTGATTATGGCCGGCAAGGTCACTGTGTCAGGCAGGGTAGTCACCAAGCCAGGCACTCAAGTGGATGAAAACATCAGCCTTAAGCTAGCTGAAAAACTGCCGTATGTCAGCCGCGGCGGTATCAAGCTGGCTCATGCTTTGGATGAGTTCAAGCTCGATGTCACCTCCCTGACGGCTATGGATGTCGGCGCCTCCACCGGCGGCTTCACCGATTGCCTTTTGCAGCGTGGCGCCAAGCGTGTCTATGCCATAGACGTCGGCTATGGACAGCTCGACTACAAGCTGAGGCAAAACCCCAGGGTGGTCGTGATGGAAAGAGTAAATGCCCATTACCCATTCTCACTGTCGGAAAAGGTCAATATAGCCACCATAGATTTGTCCTTCATCTCAGTGACCAAGGTAATCCCCAACATAATAGCTCATCTGACACAACCTGGATATATAATCGTGTTGCTCAAGCCACAGTTCGAGGCGGAAAGAGAAGATGTGGGCAAGGGCGGCATAATCAAAGACCCGCAGGTCCACGCCCGAGTCCTCGGCCGCTTTATCGTCTGGGTAACCGACAACGATTTGAGATTGCGTGGGCTGGTTGCCTCGCCCATTTTAGGTGCCGAAGGCAATAGAGAGTTTCTGATATTCTTAACTCCCAGCCGAATTAAATGACATGGAAGGAGATTATTATCTTTCACCCTCACCTTACTCTCCGACTTTATCGGAGTCCGTATCCCGATAAATCGGGAATCGGACCTCTCCCATCAAGGGAGAGGAAATGTGGTTCTCTCCCCTGGCGGGAGAGAGCGAGAGTGAGGGGGAATGAGTAAGGGGGCTTTAACCCCGCTGGCACGACACTAAAGTGTCGTGGCTACATTGGGGATAGAAACATGAAAAAGGACTTCACGCTCACGGTTGACAACCTTCACCTTCCCGGTGAGGTCTATTTCCCAGAGACCACCAAGTGGCCCTGCCCCGCTCTGTGTCTGTGCCACGGCATCCCCTCTGGACAGCCCAGCTCAGGCGATGACAGAGGCTACCCGGGAATAGCTGAAAAATTCTGTGCTGCCGATTTTGTCACCCTGATTTTCAGTTTCCGTGGAGCCGGCGAAGCTCAGGGCAACCTTGACATGCTCGGCTGGACACGAGATTTAAAGGCTGCCATCGACTATCTAGCTAGCCTGGAAGAAGTCGATAAATCGCGCCTATTTCTTCTTGGCTCCAGTGCCGGCGCTGCCGTGAGTGTTTATGTCGCCGCTAATGACCCCAGAGTGTTCTCGCTGGTAACTTTCGCCTGCCCGGCCGGATTCGGTTTTATGACCGACAAACAGCGAGCCAGGGCTACCATTGACCACTTCCGCAACATCGGAGTAATCAGAGATGTCGACTTTCCACCTTCGATAGATGAGTGGCTTGACGGTTTCAAAAGGGTTTCACCACTACGCTGGATAGACAGAATATCTCCCCGCTCCCTCCTCCTCATTCACGGCGACAAAGACGACTTAGTGCCTGTAGAACACGCCTACAAGCTATATGAAAAAGCCGGTGAGCCTAAAGAATTACTCTTACTCCCCGGCGCCGGCCACAGGCTGCGCCTGGAAGATAAAGCCATAACCACCGCCCTGGATTGGCTGAAAGCAAAAGCCAGATTGACCTATACGTAGTGCGAGGCTTTAGCCTCGCCCCATAACCCACCCTCAGGCGACCCTAAAGGTCGCACTGCATCTACCTGAAAACATTTAAATTGACCTCTACGTAGGAAAAGGCTTATAATTAAGACACAAGTTTAGCTATGCATGAAAGCTGTGGTATATTCGGCGCCTATGCGCCCGGAGTAGATGTTGCTCGAATTACCTTCTTCGGTCTCTATGCACTTCAGCATCGTGGTCAGGAAAGCGCCGGTATCGCCACCGCCGATGGCAAAAAAATCTGCCTCCATACCTCTATGGGATTGGTCTCCCAGGCTTTTACCGAGGATGAACTGACCGAGCTTAAAGGGCATATTGCCATCGGGCACACCCGCTATTCCACAACCGGCTCAAGCCGCTCAGCCAACGCCCAACCTATACTAGCAAAAGCGAACTCCACCACTATAGCCTTAGCTCACAACGGTAATATAGTCAATGCCAAGTTCCTCCGCGATGAACTCTGCCATCTGGGGTACGACTTCTCAACCACTACCGATTCAGAAGTTATCGCTAACCTTATTCTATCCTCCACAGAACACAGCCCACCAGACAAAATAAGGTACGCCATGCGACGGCTGCAAGGAGCCTATTCCCTGGTGATTTTGGCCAAGGACAAGCTGATTGGAGTCCGCGACCCTATGGGGGTACGACCGCTCTGCCTTGGCACCATTGATGGTGGCTGGGTAATCGCTTCAGAAAGCTGCGCTCTGGGTCACATCGGCGCTCAGTTTGTGAGAGAAATAGAGCCTGGTGAAATAGTGGTTATTAATAAGAGTGGCGTTAAGAGCTTCAGGGAAGACAACAATGGTAAAAGGGCTCTATGTATCTTCGAATATATCTATTTCGCTCGTCCTGACAGCGTCATCCAAGGTAAGTTGCTTTATACGACGCGGCAAGCAATGGGCCGAATATTATCCCAACAACATCCTGTTGAAGCTGACTTGGTGATGGGCGTCCCTGACTCAGCCACTGCCGCCGGCATCGGCTATGCCACAGCCTCGGGCATCCCCTACTGCGAGGGTCTAATCAAGAACCGCTATGTGGGACGTACTTTCATCGAACCAGACCAGAGACTGAGAGATTTGGGCGTCAAGTTAAAGTTCAATGCCTTATCTGAAACAATTGCTGGAAAAAGACTGATAGTCGTTGATGATAGCATTGTCCGTGGCACCACCACTCCCAAGGTAGTCGCCATGCTCAAGCGAGTCGGCGTCAGAGAGGTACATCTGCGCATCTGTTCTCCACCCATCCGCTACCCTTGCTTCTTCGGTGTAGACATGGCGACCAGATGGGAGCTTATCGCTGCCCACAAAACCATACCGGAGATTAGAGACGCCATCGGAGCTGACTCCCTGGGCTACATAAGCATCGATGGCTTGATTGAGTCGGTAGGCCTGCCCAAAGAAATTTTCTGTCTGGCTTGCTTCACCGGAGAATATCCCACGCCGGTGCAGCTAGAGATGGATAAACTAGCCCTAGAAGCTATACCTTCAGGGAGCTTGAGTGAACTCGGCGCATCATGAGGCTTATGCCCAGGCTGGCGTTGATATCAAGGCTGCCGACAAAGCCAAAGAGCTGATTAAGCGACTTGCCCGTTCTACTTCCAGGCCCGAGGTTCTAACCGATATCGGCTTATTCGGCGGCATGTTCCAACTCACGGGCTACACCGAGCCAGTGCTCGTCTCCAGCGTTGACGGCGTGGGCACCAAGCTCAAAATCGCCTCCTATCTTGATAAGCACGATACTATAGGCATTGATTTAGTCAATCACTGCGTCAACGACATCCTCACCTGTGGTGCCAGCCCGCTTTTCTTTCTCGACTATATCGCTATGGGTAAGCTGATGCCCGAAAAAGTTCAGAGCATCGTCAGCGGCATAGCCCAAGCCTGCAAAAACGTTAGCTGTGCACTTATCGGCGGCGAAACCGCTGAAATGCCAGGGATTTATCAGACTGATGACTACGACCTTGTCGGCTTCATAGTCGGTGCCGTGGAAAAAGCAAACATACCTAGCGGCAAGTCCATAGCTCGGGGCGATATCATACTCGGCTTGCCCTCCAGCGGACTGCATACCAACGGCTACTCGCTGGTGCGCCAGGTCTTCGGCATAGACCAAGACCCACACTCATTGCAGGTCTTCTATCCTGAACTGAAGCGAACTCTGGGGGAGGAGCTTCTCCAGCCACACCGCTGCTACTACACACAAATTAAGCCAGTTCTGGCGCAAATTAAAGGGCTGGCTCATATCACCGGCGGTGGCTTTGAGGGGAATATCCCCAGAATCCTGCCCCGAGGCCTTGCCGCCCAAATCAACAAGGATTACTGGCAGGTTCCGCCCATCTTCAAACTCATTCAAGAAAGGGGCAAAATCAAAGAAGCAGAGATGTATCGGGTATTCAACATGGGGATAGGTATGGCTATTATCTGCTCGCCACAGCAGGTAGCCGAGCTTACCACCTGCTTGCCTGAAGCCAAAAAAATTGGTAAAGTTATCCAATCCACGGATGGCAAAAAAATAACTATTTCCTAAGGAGGCTAACTTGCGTGCCATTGTCAGCGTTTCCGACAAAACAAGATTGGTCGATTTCACCCGCAAACTAGCAGATTTGGGCATCGAGGTATTCAGCACCGGTGGCACCAAAAAATCCCTCGAAGCCGAAGGTATAAAGGTCCACAGCATATCAGAGCTTACCGGCTCCCCTGAGATTCTCGACGGTAGGGTGAAAACACTTCACCCAGCAGTCCACGGAGGCATCCTCGCCCGACGAGACCTCTCCCAACATATGACTGAACTGGAAAGGAACAAAATCCAAACTATAGATATGGTGGTGGTCAACCTCTACCCGTTTGTCCAGACAGTAGCCAAAGCCAATGTCTCCCTCGAAGAGGCGCTGGAGAACATCGACATCGGTGGTCCAACCATGATTCGTGCCGCTGCCAAGAACTTCCCGTCTGTACTAGTGGTAGTTGACCCTCAGGACTATGACGCCGTAATCGAAAAGCTGCGCCAGGGCAAGGTAGACTTGAAAGAGCGAAAAAGGCTGGCTCAAAAAGCCTTCCAGCACGTGGCTATGTACGATACGGCTATCGCCCAGTATCTCCGAGATGAAGAGGCACTTCCCGAAAATATGACCATCGCCATGAAAAAGCTCTATGACCTCCGCTATGGAGAGAATCCCCATCAGAAAGCTGCTCTCTATGCCGAGCAAGCCGTAGGACAGAAGCCGTTGGGCATGACGTCAGTCAAGTTGCTCAGCGGGCCTGAGCTTTCGTTCAATAACCTGCTCGACCTCGAAGCTGCCTGGAGCACTGCCACCGATTTTGACGAGCCGACTATAGCCATAGTCAAACACAATAATGCCTGTGGGCTGTGCAGCAATAAAGACCTGGTTGAAGCTTACAAAAGAGCCCTCGCCGGCGACCCGGTATCCGCATTCGGAGGCATCGTTTCCAGCAATCGCCCCATCAACATCGCCCTCGCCACCGAAATTGATAAAACCCACTATGACTGCATCATCGCCCCAGATTACAATAAGCAAGCCCTTGATTTGCTCAGCCGCAAGAAGAATATGCGCATTGTCTCACTGCCCATCCACACGGTGAAAGGCAAAACCAGAAACATTGACTTACGCCCCATCAGCGGTGGTTTCCTGGTGCAGGAGGAGGACTATTACACCGACCAGGAATTCAAGCCAAAGACCGTTTCCAAGCGTAAGCCGACAAAAGACGAGCTGCGCGACCTCCTCTTTGCCTGGAAGGCGGTAAAACATATCAAGTCAAATGGTATCGTCCTGGCTAAAGATAATACGCTGCTCGGCATGGGCACTGGCCAACCCAATAGAGTGGTCAGCGTTGAGCTGTCTTTGAAGAGAGCTGGTAAGGCGGCAAAGGGCAGTGTCCTCGCCTCCGATGCCATGATTCCATTCCCTGACACCGTCGAGGTGGCAGCTAAAGGCGGAGTGACCGCCGTAATCCAGACCGGCGGCTCAGTAAGAGATAAAGAGGTCATCGCCACAGCTGATAAGTACAACATGGCTATGGTGCTCACTGGAGTGCGCCATTTCAGGCACTAAGCTGACGGACACAAATGTAGGGACAGGTCTTTAGACCTGTCCAAAAAGCAGGGAAGAATGCTAAAACAGCGAAAGAGTTCACCAAGGCTGCGCAACTTCGATTATTCAGGGCCTTATGCGTATTTCGTCACTTGTTCAACCTATCAAAAAAGACCATATTTCAAAGACAAGGCAGTCATTGACACTGTTCTGCCTTTGTTAAAACGTTTGGGTACACAGAATAGTTTCACTATTTACGCCTACTGTTTTATGCCTGACCACCTTCACCTTTTACTATTAGGAGGAGATAAATCCTCTTTACGCACGTTTATGAAAACATTTAAACAAGAAACCAGTTTTAAATTTAGGAGGACATGTGGTAGTCCTCTTTGGCACAGGAGTTATTATGACCATGTTCTGAGAAAAGAAGAGGCGCTTGAAGAGGCGGCTTTATATATACTAAATAATCCGGTGCGTACAGGGCTGGTAGATGACCATCGGAGCTACGCCTTTTCTGGTTCTTTCGTTTTCGATACAAAGGAGCCGAGTAGACAGACTTAACAAGCAGAGTGCATAATTTAGGTACAGGGCTTTAGTCCTGTACACAACGGACAGACCTGAAGGTCTGTCCCTACAGAGTTGGGAGTAAGGGATTATAACCGAATATTTTTAGAGGTGTAATGAAGTGATGATAATCACTAAAGATAGCGTCAAGGCCACCAGGCAGAAACTTTAAACACTAAGATAAGGGGCAAACCTGAACTGTCCCGACCAGCTCGATAATTTCTTCATAAACATACAAAAGACATCAACAGGTATTGAGCCTGACGGCAGAGAATCATATAATTGGGCAAAAGGTGACTCAGAGGGGCAATGCAACAAATACTTATCTGTCCCAGATGTGGGACACAAAATGCTTCGGGACAAAGATTTTGTGTCGGTTGCGGTACACCATTGGCCACATTCTGCCCATATTGCGGTGCTAGTATGCCTCCTGCATCAGGGTTTTGCACAAACTGTGGTGCACGCTTAAGCTGGGATAGTCGGCAACCAGCAACAGCAGGCAAACCGGCATCGGGTTGGTCGAAATTTGGCGGGGCTCTGTTTGCGCTCGGAGTGCTTTGCATAATCATTGGCCCTGTAACTCTCTTACTGATGTCACCAGATGAACAAACCACGGGCCCGATGATTAAATACCTTATAGCCGGCGCGTTGGCTATAATTATCGGCTTACCTCTCATGTTCAAAAAATAGGCAAAAAGACCGCAAACGAGCAGAACTCATAGAGCTGGAGATTAAAGACGAACTGACAAGGAGAACAAGCCATGATGATAATTGACAAAGATAGTGTAACTGCCACCAAACAGAAACTGGATAGCGGGAAAATACCACAAGTTATAAAAGACGTGAAAAAAATGCTGGAGATAAAAGAAACTCTCCTGTGGCGGTCTGAGGCAATGACGCCTTGCTGTGGCTCTCTGTGCAGTATAACTGCATACCTCGCTCGTGAAGTCAGTCTCCTGGAGAACACACTGGTTGCACTGGAAAAAGGTGACAAAACTCAGGCTGCCGACTTGTTAGAAGAGTATGCACACGCTTTAGAGGCAAGCTGTGAACCAATCCAACCGAACTATTGCTGACCTGGATGTTCTGATTGAGGCGCTGCCCCAAAAATCAAAGAGGATTTTTCACCGCATATTCTCGGTTACCACCACCAAGGGCTGCCTCAAGCCACCTGAAACCATGCTCCCCTGGATTGAGCAGCACTTCGGTTCGGTGGATAGGGTAACTGGGCAGAAAATTATCAAAGTCACCAACCTGGTCACTTTCGAAGGCGCCATATTCAACTCATTAAGAGCTCTACGCCCACGGCAGTATGAAGACAGGCTCAGAGTTGAAGCCAGACTCCTCGATAGGGCCAAAGATGACCCGCTGAGCAAACCGCTGGAAGACACACCAGAAGACCCGTTTGGCAGAATCAAAGGTAAATACTGTATCACCGCCAGCAACATC
>VGNY01000092.1 GCA_016865895.1 Chloroflexota bacterium
TTGTAGAAGGCTCTAAGTGCCCGGTAATAGGCATGCCGAGTGTATGGTGAGCCTCCGACGCTAGCAAGGAAGCTCTCTATTGGCTCCGGTTTCAGAGGGAGTTTTGGATATGCGGCAGCGAAGGGGCATAATTTGTTTTGATACCAGGTGATGCTATTTGGCTTGAGATTCTGGGCATGACAGTGTGCCAGGAAGTTTTTAATAGCTACGTCGGTCTGCATGTACACCTCCTCCTTCTTCCTCACGGGGCGTCCTGGCGGCTCCGTGTAGGTGGGAAGGTGTATCTGAGGAGCTTGCGGCAGCTCCTCGTGAGGTGTGCCAGACGACGGCCGACTAATTATAGCACTCTGCGTGGGTGCAGAGTGTGGAGAAAAGGAACTTTGTGCTAGGACTTTAGAGGCATTGTTTAACGAGGTATTTCGATTATCTACGACGTGGGGAAGGGGGGACTCGAACCCCCACGCCTTACGGCACATGATCCTAAGTCATGCTCGTCTGCCAATTCCGACACTTCCCCAGATAGGAAACCAGCTAATATTCTAGCATTTTGCTGGGCACTTGTTCTATTTCACTTCGCACGGGTGGTATAATAGGCAGCGCATGTACAATGAGGTGAGTGTACTGCATAGATGAGCCTGACGTGTGGCCAGAAAAGTATCGATGCCGAGTAGAAAAGAGGACTGGTGAAACAGGAATATAAATTCTGCCCGCTGTGCGGCACAGACCTAAAAGTTGGTTTTATCGAAGGCAAGGAGAGAGGCTTTTGTCCGAATTGCAACTTTGTTGATTATAAAAATCCGCTGCCTGTAGCACTGGCTATTCCGATAAAGGACAAAAGATTTCTGTTGATAAAGAGGGGATTAGCACCGGCAAAAGGGATGTGGGGGTTCCCTTCAGGGTTTGTTGAGACCGGAGAGACTTCAGAAGATGCCTGCCTAAGAGAACTGAAGGAGGAAACAGGTCTTTCTGGCCACATAGTAAAGCTGGCTGGCGTCATGTGTGTAGAAGACAGAGAAGTCTATGGTGATATGCTGATAGTGTCATATATTGTCGAGGTAGATGACGGAGAGCTAAGCCCCGGCAGTGAGGTCGAGGACGCAAAATTTTTTAATTCAGAGGAGCTACCCAACCGATATCATGCGTTCCTCAAGAACCTGATTGAATAGGTTAACTGAGACTTGGCAGCAGTGAATCACTAAACAGAATCACCACATTCACGTTATAATAAGCGACAGATAATTAAGCAATTGAATAAACAATGGAGGTAAACAAATGAAGTCAAGATTGATACTGTTACTTGTCCCACTTGTCCTTGTGCTTTGCTTGGCGTCCTGCTCACCTTCCTCTGGAGCATCGGTGCAGGCTTCTTGTGATGATTTCATGAAGCTAGGAACTCCAGCTGTTATCAGCAAGAACACACAAGTGTCTGCTGGCAGTTCGTTTACGGTGACCTTATGCTCCAACCGGACAACAGGTTTCCAGTGGTCCGAGTCGGCACAAATCAGTGACCAGACTGTGGTACGGCAAACAGGTCACAAATTCGAGCCGCCTAAAGGAGGGCTTGTTGGAGCCGCCGGACAAGAAGTATGGACATTCGAGGCACTCAAGAAGGGCACCAGCACTATATCCATGGAATACAGCCGACCCTGGGAAGGTGGCGAGAAGGGAACCTGGAAATTCAACCTCACCATCGTGGTCAAATAGATTTCCCTAAGGGTGTTTATTTGTCATGGCGAGGAGCCCCGATACATCGGGGCGACGTGGCCATCACGGTGATTGGGCAATGCGAGGGGATTGCCACGCCTTCGGCTCGCAATGACAGGAAGGGGCGAGGCTAAAGCCTTACACTACATGTGTACTGAAAATGATAGAAGGCGAAGGACACGCAGTAGCAGATAGGGGTTACTAGATAATCTCTTCCTTCTACAGAAGACAGCTAGGAAAAACCGGACAGATTACAGGGCTTACCACCTGCCTTTCCTCGTCCACACTTCCCACGACCAAGGTGTACAGCAATAAGACAATTAGCCCAGCAAAGCTTTTAGCTCTGGGTATCATGGATATCCTACTTAACAAACCTTACATAATGGAAGCAAAAGTGTGCCTTTCAAGCTAGCCGAAAGAAAATAGCCTTAAGCATTCACTACTTCTGAGGTGGTGGTGGTGTTGGTACGGCAGGCATCCATGCCTGTGATGGACCGCTGGCATGCTCTGCTGTAGCTCCGCCGGTCACAAATGGACCACAGCGCTGCCAGCAGTTACTGCAGCCTCTCCACCAACCATCACGCCAGCCATACTGCCAGCCAGCATACCAACCCTGATTATAGCCTTTGTTATAGCCGATTTGCTCCCCTGCCTGCTCTCCCGTCTCATATGAAGCATGAGCATCCTGTTGACCCTTATCGTACCCTTCATCATAGCCAGCCTTTTGACCTGCTGCCTGGCCATCGCTGTACCCTTTGGTCTGCCCCTCGTTATAGCCTTTGGCATAGCCTGTCTTCTGGCCATCATCACTGCCCTTGGCATAACCAGTCTGATAGCCCATACTGTCGCCCCGCTGGTAAGCAAAAAACCCACCCACCAGAGCCAGAATAATCAGCACCACTATAACTGCAATTGTACCGGCATTCATTTCAGTAACCTCCTTTTAGTTTGTCACTTTCAATACGATTCCAACCGAACACTGGTCAGAACCTGCTACTTCAGGTTACACAGTCTTTTCACCACCTCGAGCCGATGCCACCGCAATCGGGACATGGCCTCCAGCCTCCGCTACCTGCTCTTACACGCCCACTACCTTGACAACAGGCACAGAGCACAGCGTCACCTGGTACCAAGTTATAGCCTCTTTGATTGCACACCGGGCACGGCTCAGGTGCAGAAGGCTCATCTGTGCCCGGCACTGCACCCTTCCCCCGACAATAAGCGCAACGCTTCCTCAACATCATCTACGTACTCCTCGATACCGGTTAAAACTGTCCTCTGAGAGAATATAACCTCGCTAGAATTGCACCAGCCTGGTAGATTTCCGCCACACCCATCTGTTAGCACTCAGCGACCTGATTTGGTCGTAAGCTTTCTTCTCATCAAGATGTATGGCATCAGCAACCTGCTCCACAGTTGCCCCTTCAGCCCTGCTTAGATAATCGAGTATATTTGCCTCTAGCTCTCTTCCCGCCTTCCTGAGCAGCGGTATCGCTTTCGCCCCTGACTGAGTTAACACATATAACTCCATAGACCCACCCCTTCCCTTATCTACATTCTTAAGCCCGATTTTACAACAATAGCACAGCTATGTCACTACCATTAGCAAGCACAGAACGATGAGAGACAATTAGTCATCACGCGGCAATTGCAGCAGCTTTGAAACCAACACTAAGGACTCAAGCCAGATAGCGCTACCTAACCATTTCACATGGGCATTTACGAAATCATAGGCAATCTGCAAATGTGATTCCATAACCCTCTCACGGCTATGTAAACGGAGCCTGGTAATCATTGATGGCGTGTCTATATCAAGAGGGCAATTTTGCTGACACTTCTTGCAATTTAGACACAGGTCGAGACTATTATAAGTAAGTTTACTGTCATTGCAATGACCGGCGGAGGCATATAATACTGAATATGCCACTCCCTTCCCGCCAAGCTGGTCTGCAATGCCGAATCTATTGCCGTAAACGCTGTAGGCAGGACAAACCAGCAGACATTGACCACAGCCTATACAGTAGAGCAACTCTTTATACTCGCTGTTGGCTATGTCGCTCCGGTGATTATCAACCAGAATAAGACAGACCTCCTTAGGGCCATGTACACCTTTAATTAACTGTTTCTCAATGTCAGCAGTCTGGCTGGGACCAGTGATTACATTGACAAATGAAGTCGCCAGAGAGCCGGTGGCATAGAATGTCTGGAGCTTCATCATATTCAAAGCTTCTTCAAGGTTGGGGTATATCTTATCTATCCCGGCTAAAACTATATGTTTTTCAGGACGCATGGCTACCTGTATGATATTTCCCTCGTTGTGCAATAGCACAACAGCCCCATCTTCAGCAGCTATAGCATTAGCCCCGGTGATGCCAATCGTGGCTTCATTTACATATGTAGATATCTCATTCCTGAGCAGTTCAACTATCGCCTTGGCGGTCGGTTCAACTTTCTTGTCGAAGTGAGCAGAGAGGATTTTAGCAATGTCATGTCTGGTGAGATGACTGGCTGGGCCTGTAGGATGTGAGGGCATATCGCCGCAAAGCTGAATTATTCTGTCGCCGATATCAGTCTCTATGGCTTTAATACCGACTGCTCCCAGAGCTTCTGGAAGACCGAGCTCCTTGGTCAAATTCGACTTTGATTTAACCACCAACTTGCTGCCAGCCATCTCCTGGACAACCAGTGATATCGCATCTTCTTTGCTAGCCGACTTATATACTTTTATTCCGTTTTGCCGCAGATTTTCTATTGCCTGGTTTAAAAGTGCCTCGTTTCCGATAACCTTCTCCCGAGCCTGCCTGAGTCTTTTCTTTCGCTCTTCGATATCTGGTATCCGGCTCATATTTGCCCGCTGCCTTTTTTTCACCACGTTGAAGGCTTTCCTCATCGCCTGTATGCGCCGCACCTTCAACAACCGGCTTGATTTCCCTGCGTTAGGAAGATTGGAATAAGAGGCCACTTCGCTCCTATTCATTATCTACAAAGTCAAAGTTTAAGTCCGAATATAGCGCAATTATAGCAAATTTGACTTTTAGATGATGTGGAATGGCAGAATCTGGTATGATAATACTTACAGAGAGTGATTAGCGACTACCCTCTGTTATTGCGAGTGAAGCGTGGCAATCTCCGAGTTCCTTCACTTCGTTCAGGACAAGGCTTCGGGGCTTGTGAAGTCTCTCGCAATGACAAGTAAAAGCTTTCATTGCTGAGCGGTTAAGAGTATCACTCGGGAGCGTTTGGGTCCCGGTGGGCTTCGCGGACTTCAAATCCGTCGGGAGGCATTAAGAGTGTCTTCGGTGGGTTCGACTCCCATACGCTCCCGCCAAAATCTTGAACACACAAGTAGAGGACTCTGGTCAATAATGCGGTCAGAATTGCTAGCTTAAGCAGGCATTCACATTAAATACCAGGCAGACAACTAAAAGAGCGTGCTACAAGTATAAAGCCATCGAGCACACCAATAAGCTCTTTGCTCACCTTTCGCAACTCTTTGCCCCTGCTTATAAACCTCTATGCCTAAGCGACCGGAATGCAGTCGGCTTGTCCTGAATGCCATATACTTACTATGTTCTATTTTTACTTGGGTTGGGTATATAATTAGTATAGGTGACATCTGAAAGGAGAAACGAGAAAATTGCCGCCAGCGTTTCCATGCCCTAAATGCGGTGTCGAAATCCTCATAGGCCAGCAGGTCTGCAATAACTGTGGCGAGCAGTTCGAATATAGATGCGCCAACTGCAGCATGAGCGCCGGAGCTATATCCGGGTTTTGCACAAATTGTGGTGGGGAATTACTCCGGCACACGCAGTCAGCCAAGCCTCAAACTAAAAAAGCTAATATAACCCATCGCAAAGGGAGAAAAGCTGAACAGCAAAAGGGAGCTCCAGAGCCTTTAAGCAAGATTGGAGCCTATTTTGCCCTTGTGGCTATCATACTCTGCATATTAGGAATCATCTACTTCGTTGGCACAAGTCCACAAGGAGAACCATCTAAGTGGCTTGGCGGCGGATTTATCTTTCAGGGAAAATCCCCACCTTCAACACCACCCGGCGTTGAAGTTAACACAAAACCAGTTTCAATTCCCGATTTACCTCGCTATACGGCTGACCAAGTCATACTGAAGGCAAAGAGCCAGAGCGCCGATTGCCGAGCGCCCGCCAAGCAAGTAGGCTGAGCTGGCTACCGATGTCCTCAGTATGAGGACGCCGAGCCGATTTTCAAAGCCGAGTACCTGGGTGATGGAGTATGGAGTGTAGACAAAACCTGCCCGATAAACTCGGACTACAATGGTTCCTGGTACTTCTACGAGGACAGCGGTAAACTACTAGAACGGGATTAGCTACCTGAGAACTCGCTCATCACCTATTCGGCGCGTTAGCTTTTTCTCATCCATATACTCAAGAAGCGCCTGGGCATACTTACGGCTGGTGCCCAGCATGTCTCGCACTTCGGCGAGAGTAACCTTACCTCGTTCTTTGGCGTAGGCGATGACTTTATCTACCATTTCGTTATAGGCAGATGTGGTAAATATAACGTCGTTGCTTACCTTTATCACTTTCTGCTGTTCGATAAGCAAGTTAAGCAGGTCAGGTTCAAGCGCTACATCACCGGGTGGGGAATAAGGATTCTGGCTCAGAGCACGGAGGAAGGCATCAATCTTCGCCTGTTGGTTCTGGTTAAGCTTAATTCGGTAAGAAGAAAGGCGGACAGATGAGCCTTCCTCAGCCAGAACGCCATCGTCAAAAAGCTTCTGTAAGGCTGCTGAATGCGGCGCCAGTTTCAATCTACTGCTCAGTTCTCCCTTGGGAATGCCTGAGCGCGCGGGGAATTTTCGATGATAATCGCCGACTATATTTTCTGCTCTCTTGGCCAATCGCTCCCAGCCAGAACGGGTGAAAAGAAGGCTGTGCTCTCCACGTCCTATTGTTACCACCTTTCCTTTAGTGATAAGCCCATCAATAACCTTTCTGGCCTCACCAGACGCCAGATTACAGTCTACCACTAGCTGCTCCAGCTCCAAGGGCTGGCTCACCTCTAATGTAGCCACGATAACGTCTTCCACGGAACCTTCAGCCCTGGTTCTCAGATTCTGGATAACAGCCGGGCGGAATCGCCGGTGCCGCGGGGCATGAGAACTGATAATCTGACCACCGCCCAGGGTATCCATAGGCGAACGGATAATGAAATGGTCACCTTTAACCACAGCCACCGGCTTATCCGAGGCAAGTTGAGCCCAAGAAACATCCCCAGAATCAAGTTTCTCTTTTTCTAGCAAGTGGACTTTGGCCATGACCTCAGCAGCGCCTGTGTGAAAGCTGACGATTGTACCATGACGCAGAGGATGCTTAAGGCCTGAGAGCAAGCGAAGCCTTACATCTACTCTCGTTGTCGGCACTAACCACCCGGGCTGAGTGAGCACGTCACCGCGTTCTAACTGAGAGGTAGCCACCCCAGCCAGGTTAGCTGCCACCCGACTACCCGGGCTGGCAGTATCAATGCGAGTCTTGTGTGTCTGCAATCCTCGCAGCCTGGCTTTGAGCCTCGAAGGTAGGACTTCTATCTCCTGCCCCACCGATAATGTGCCGTCAACCAATGTGCCGGTGACTACGGTACCAGAGCCGGCAATAGTGAAGGCGCGGTCTATCATAAGCCTCGGTCTGCCTATATCTTCCCTCGGTTCAGCAAATATCAGAATCTGGTCAATCGTGGAAACTAAGTCGGCTAAGCCTTCACTGGTCACCGCTGAGACTGCAACAACAGGAGCTTCAGCCAGCGTAGTCGGCTTTATCAGCTCCTCCACCTCCATCTTGACCAAGCTCAACAGTTCCTCGTCCACCAGGTCTTTCTTGGTTATGATAACAATCCCCTTTCTTGTATCAAGCAGGTCAAGTATGGCTAAATGTTCTCTAGTCTGAGGCATTATCCCCTCATCAGCAGCCACGATAAGCAAAGCCAAATCAATACCCCCTACCCCAGCCAGCATGTTCTTTACGAAACGCTCGTGTCCCGGGACATCAACAATTCCAACCTCCTGTCCGCTGGGCAGCTTCAGCCAGGCAAAGCCGAGGTCAATGGTCATGCCGCGCTCTTTTTCCTCACGTAACCGGTCAGGGTCTATCCCCGTCAGCGCATGTATCAAGACCGACTTTCCGTGGTCTATGTGACCGGCCGTACCTATAACGAACATACTCTTTACTTATCCGATGAAATACTAAAATGCAAAACAGAAATGACCTTGCAAGATTATCGCTATTTCAGGCTGGCAACCGCTTGGTTAAGCGCCTGCAACACAATATCATCCTGTTCAGGGAGAACCGTCCTCGGGTCGAGAAGCAGGACATCCTCGCTGATACGGCCGATGACCGGTGGGTCATAGCATCGCAGCTCTCGAGCCAGTGTCTGAGTCACGTTTCTTTGGCCGCTCTTCCCGACAGCGACCAGTTTAGTGGAAAGTGTGCTACCGGGTAGACTGCCACCACCGACCATGGTCTCACCTTCAATCACCTGAGCCAGACCGCTAAGAGCCTGCGCCCAAAGTCTGGCTCGCCTCTCAATCTCATCCAGAGGCATGGAAATCATACGCCATACCGGAACCTTCTCCACCGCCTCACCTTTCAGATAATGAACCAAGGTGGCAGCTAACCCGGCCAGCCTTATTTTATCAATGCGCACTGCCCGTGCCAGAGGATGCCTTCGCAACTTACCTATCAAGAGCTTCTTCCCTACGATAACCCCCGCTTGTGGACCACCCACGAGTTTATCCCCGGAAAAGCAAGCCAGCCCAACTCCAAGGGCGATGCTCTGCTGTACCATTGGCTCAGGAGCAAGGCCGAACTCGGTTGTGTCCCATAAGCAGCCACTTCCGAGGTCATCCAACACGGGAATACCATGTTTATCGCCAAGCGCCACCATTTCCTCAAGGGAAACAGTATGAGTGAAACCCTCGACCTTAAAATTGCTGGCATGGACGCGCAAAAGGGCAGCCGTTCGTG
>VGNY01000093.1 GCA_016865895.1 Chloroflexota bacterium
GTCCGCCAGAGGCTGGTTGAAGATGTACTCCGGGGCCAATAACCCATCTGGGCTCTATCGAACACTTGTCCTCACCCGTTAGAGCTATTGCCAGGTAGCTCTCTTATTCTCTCCAAAATCGCCCAGGTTAGTGTAGTAAAAACGGGACGAAGATGGTATCCTGTTATTAGGAGGGCGGGTTGCGCCTATCCGAAGAAGAGGGGCCAGGAAGCATATCTTCATGCTTTCCAGCCATCCTCTGTTTATCCACAGAAAGGAGAAGACAAAAATGGAAGAGAAGGAGAAAGAGGAAGAGAAGGCAGCAGGTACAGTCTCCAGGCGGGACTTCCTCAAGGATGCTGGTTTGCTAATTGGTGGCGCGGCAGTTGGCGCGGCCGCTGGGGCGGGGATTACTTATGCTGTGGTTGAGAAAGAGGTAGTCAAAGAAGTACCAGGCAAGGAAGTACCGGTAACCGGAGCGGTTGAACCAGCATTCGAACCAGAGGAAAGTCGTGTGATGGCACTTGCTGGTAATATCAGCGAGATGTGCCAGGTTGACGTTAAGAACGGTAAGGTAATCAGGATTAGGCCGGTACACTATGATGAGAAGTATACCAAAGAGGAACTTGCTCCGGCTATGTGGAAGTGGGAGGCCCGGGGAAAGACTCTTGAACCACTTATGAAGACATTGCCCAGTTACTTCCAGGTGGCCTATAAAAAGCGGATCTATTCTCCCAACAGAATTTTGTATCCGCTAAAGAGGGTTGACTGGGAACCTGGTGGCGACCCGGCGAAAATAAATCCGCAGAACCGGGGGAAGAGTAAGTACAAGAGGATTTCCTGGGATGAGGCAACAACCATAATAGCCAGCGAGGTAAAGAGGATACAGGAGAAATACGGGCCATATGCTATACTAAACAAGGCGGACTCGGCACACAGGGAGCGAAAAAACGTGCTCGGCGGCAGTGGCACACAGACGCTGTGGCTTCGGGCAACACCAGGTTTTACTAGTTGCTATAGGAATGCCGATAGCTGGGAAGGGCATTATTGGGGGGCAGAGCATGTGTGGGGAAGCGGTAATAGGGGTATAATAATGCCCAACAAAAATAACCCCAATGATGTCGCCGAGAATTGCGAAATGCTGGTGATTCAGGGTGGCGACTGGGAAACTACACAGCAAAGTGGTGGACAATTTTCGGGTCGAGTCATGCGTTGGTACCAGGAGCTGGGGATAAAAGTTGTCCATATTGCCCCCGATGTTAACTACACGAATGCTGCTCATCCGGATAAATGGATTCCGGTGATTGCCAACAGAGATGATGCCCTGTATATGGCCTTAGTTTATACCTTTTTGAATGAGGGCATCTATGATAAAGCCTATGTAGATACGCACGTAGTTGGCATGGACAAGATTAGCGACTATGTTATGGGTAAGGTAGATGGCGTGGCCAAGACACCGGCATGGGCCTCTCCTAGATGTGGCGTTCCGGAGTGGACAATTAAAGCATTGGCCAGGGAGTGGGCATCGAAGAGAACATCTGTGGCCATGGGTAACGGCGGCTCCAAAATAAGGGGGCCATACTCCACTGAACCGTCCAGATGGGAATGCGTGGTACTGGCGATGCAGGGTATAGGAAAACCAGGACGTCAGCAAACCCAAGGCCCTGCAATACCTGACCGCAAAGTCTCCTTCAGTACCGGCGGGGCCACACGAGGCGGTGGGTCACCAGATTCGAAACAATTCATTCCTAAGACGCTGGTCCACCATGCCATTCTCAACCACTCCCTGGAGAAGCCCGTAAGTTGGTATGGAACCACAAGAAATGCTGAGCCGGTTGAAAACCAGTTTGTCAAATACACCTATCCCATACCTAAAGCAGAGGGCGGCACTGAAATACACATGATATATGAAGACCATGCTTGTCAGATTGTCTGCTGGAACGACGGCTACATGTACCTCCATGCCATAAGAAGCCCAAAGATAGAGTGCGTCGTAATCCAGCATCCCTGGATGGAGAATGACTGCCTGGCCGCTGATATAGTCCTGCCAGCCCTAACCATGGCCGAGGGGGAGGATTTTGACATTTGCGGGAAACAGATGCCGGCGATTGCACACTACAAACAAGCCATCAAACCAATAGGAGAGGCTAAGAGTGACTATGAAATAGGCGCTGAGATAGCCAAGAAGCTGGAGAAGCTTGGTGGAGTGTATGCGGGTGCATACGCGAAATATACAGACGGTAAGACTACTGAGGAATGGATAAAGAGTGGCTTTGATAAATCAGGTGCACAGACGTATATCAGCTTGGAAAAGCTTAAGGAAAAAGGATACTTCCCCGCAGAGACCCGCCCGGATTGGCAACAACAACCATACGGAGTGAGAAAATTCTACGAAGACCCTGTCAAAAACCCCTTGCCTGTGCCAACAGGTAAGATCGAATTGTACTCTGCGAGACTTGCCGAGAACTTCCCCGATGATAAGGAGAGGCCACCGTATCCGCAATACGTAATCGGTGGTCCCGCATCTGAAGGTTGGTTCCATGACGAAAGCCTCTGGGGCGAAAGGGCCAAGAAATATCCCTTGTTACTTGTCTCCAATCACCCCAGGTGGAGGGTACATGCCCAGTACGATGACGTACCGTGGTTCAGGGAAATCCCAACCTGTAAGGTCAAAGGCCCCGATGGTTACCTGTACGAGCCGGTCTGGATCCATCCGAAGACAGCCGCTGAGAGAGGTATAAGGACTGGAGACATCGTCAAGATCTTTAACGACAGGGGCATAACCCTCGGTGGCGCCCAGGTGAGCGAGAGAATAATGCCTGGGCATATTTATCAGGACCACGGTGCCAGGTTGGACCCTATTAGTTGGGAAGATTCAGAGTACGATGATCGAGCTACTAAATGGATCAATCGTGGGGCCGACAATAACGTCATATCCCCAGCGATGGGGGTCTCTAAAAACTGCTGGGGGATGGCTACGAGTGGCTTCCTGGTTGATTGTCAGAAGCTGAGCGGAAACGAGTATGAAGAGTGGCGCCAGAAGTATCCCGAAGCATTTGCCAGAGATTATGACCCTGCCTACGGTCTAAAATTTGATGCCTGGATCGAAGGAGGCACCTAAAATGAAGGTTTTCGTTATAGATGTCAAAAATTGCACTGGGTGTTACAGTTGCCAGATTGCCTGCAAGGATGAGCACTGCGGGAACGACTGGACACCCTATGCTAAACCCCAGCCGGACTGGGGGCATTTCTGGGGTAAGCTAAACTATTACGAGAGGGGACAAATCCCTCAGGTTAGGGTAGCTCATGTGTTTGTACCCTGCCAGCACTGCGATGATGCCCCTTGCATCAAGGCGTGTCCTGAGACTGCTATCTCCAAGAGGGCTGATGGACTGGTTTGGATTGACCCCAAGAAGTGCACCGGGTGCCAGCTCTGCCTTCCTGCCTGCCCGTATGGGGCTATCTTCTACAATGCGCAGCTTCACCTGGCTCAGAAGTGCACTGGCTGTGCCCATCTGATAGACAGAGGGTGGAAGGAGCCCAGATGTGCTGATGCCTGCCCGCAACTAGCGATAAAGTTTGGTGAGGAAGCTGAGCTAAAAGACCTGATAGCTAAAGCCGAGATATTGCATCCTGAGTATGGCCTTAAGGCTAAGGTCTACTACATCGGCTTGCCCAAGAGGTTTATTGCCGGAACTGTCTATGACCCAGGAACTAAGGAAGTGGTAATAGGTGCCACCTGCACCCTGACCGGTCAAGGCGGCCCGTTTACCGTTACCACAGATAACTTCGGTGACTTCTGGTTTGATGGACTGGCAGCCGCTGACTTTACGTTAAAAATAGAGAAGGCCGGTAAGACCAAGACAATGGCAGTAAGCACAAAAGAGGAAGACAAAGGCCTGGGGGACATACCACTATCTTAGTGGGTATAGCCTGGGACAGGTTTACTGCCTGAATAGGGGGTGAGGGTCACTGACAATGACATTGAAACTCTCACCCCCTATAAAATTGCGAAGAGACAGAAAGGGGGTAAGGTAAGATGAGTAGCCTCAGGGTTTGGCTATTCCGTGGTTTAGTTGTCGTTGCTGCCGGTTTGATGCTGGGATCATGGTGTATGCCTTGGTGGGGTGTTGAAGTTTATATGCTAGGTGGCGATGTAGTCAAAGTCTATCCCTACGGTCTTGAACAGAACCTGGGACAATTTGCTTCATACATAGCTGGTGCTGAAATGCCAGCCTGGTTTACTCCACTTATGTGGTTAGTAGTCGGATTAGCTACTGTAGCCCTCTTAATCGCAGCCTTGATTAAAGATAGAAGCATAAGTTTACTTGGTAGAAAATTTAGTCTACCCAAGCTGATTATTGGCGTTGTCGGCTTGGCATATATTGGTGGCGTCGTGCTAGCTCCCCTTGTTATTGCGATACAGACCAGGGCTTTCTTCGACATGCCCTTGCAAGGATATTTTACAATCAACTTAGGAGGAGAGGGATTATTTAGCGGCGCCATGTCCAGTTTCCGGTTTGGGTACTGGCTGGCTTGTGGCGTTGGGCCGTTATTGATAGCTTTGGCCTTGCTTCGTGATAAGATAGTAGGAAAAACCAAACTGGATTAAGAGCTCAAGCCAGGTAAGCCCAATATTAAAAACGGAAGTGGCTTACAGAAATAAGGAAGAGGAGGTGATAGAAGTGTCAGATGCAGACATCCCAGCAGAAGCACCAAAGGAACAAGCTGGTGAAGAAGCCAAGGAACCCCCTAAGACCCCGGCACCAACGGCAACAGGTAATGAAAAAATCACAATTCTAAAACATAGTATCTCTGTAGCAGAAAGAGATGAAGAACAGGAATATGGTAGATCTCCAATTATGGATGGTGTTGAGCTGGCGATAAGGAATGTTTCAGACTCAACTATTGCTACCACAGTTTTTGAGGCTATATTCTATGACCAAGAAGGAAATATCCTGGATACGGTTAAACATAGGGAAATTGACTTAAAACCGAACACAAGCCGCGCTATTCGTATCAGCTCCTCAATACACGAACACGAGAAGGTTAAGAGTTATGATGTCAGAATAATCAGGGCAACAACAACGGATGTAGAAAAGGTTCAACTCCGCAGACATGAATTAAGAACAACTGAAACCGGCGAAGAAGAAATTAGAGGAATTGTAAAAGCCCTAAGTGAAGTTAAAACAGATGCTGCTGTGGTTGTCACCTTCTATGATCCTAAGAAGGAAAACATCGGCACAAAAGTTATCATCTTAAGAGGTATTGAGCCCAATACTGTTAGACAATATTGTTTTAAATTTAAGCCGCAGGAAGGAGATACGGTAAGAAGCTGTAGCTTTGCTATTGGTGAGATAGTGGAATAGCGGACTTTGTGTAGTTTTGGCCTTACTTCGTGGTAAAATCATAGGCAAATCTAAACTCAGTGCGTAAAACGATGAGTAATCAGCAACTTCTTACCCCAAAAGCCAACCGACAGGACGGCAACCAAGACCACGGAATTCGATCAGGATAGTTCTTGGGGGTTCCCCGAAGATGCGATATTAGAGTTTATACACAAGGTGGTGTTCCCCATCGGTGACAAATTGGGTCTTGATGGTGAACGCCTTTTTTTTACCAGAATAGTACTCTTGCGTACCCTCGTTGTCCCCAGAGTGGTAGACATCTTGCTCCGTGGCATCTACGATGGCTCGCCCGTTAGCCAACTGCGTCAACTGCAAAGCTACCTACTACCTCGCCCAGTTGCCAATATGTGTCCGCGGGCAGGCCAGTGAATGCCTTGAGCAGTACTGGATTATCGTGTAGAATCTTCTCGGTGAGCATAGTGCTTGGCACCTCCTGAAATTTGGTGCCTATTGTACCGTGTTTCATCGCTTATTGTGAATAGACTCTATTATACAAGGGGGGATGATGGACTATGATGTCATATTGATACATCCACCAGCTATCTACGATTTTCGAAAGAAACCTTTATTTTCAGGCGCCCTAGGTCCGACTGTAGAGCGCGTGCAGTTCATAAAAGTTCCACTGGGTATGTTGAGTATAGCCGACTACCTCGATAGGCATGGCTACAAGGTATTAATTGACAATTTGGCTGATCGGATGGTGAGTAGCAAAGCCTTCGCCGCTGAGGAACATATAAGAAATGTTTCGGCAAGAATATACGCAGTCGGCTTGCATTTCCACCATCATTCCCAAGGCGCCATAGAAGTAGCCAAGCTGTGCAAGAAATTACACCCTGACTCTCTAGTGATTCTTGGCGGACTTACGGCTACATACTTCCATGAAGAAATCATCCGTAAATTTGGGTTCGTAGATGCCGTCATCCGAGGCGAGGCGGAGAAGCCGTTTCTAGAACTTATCAGGGCATTCGAGAACCAGGGAAGGCTTACTGCAACATCAAATCTAACTTATCGAACAGATACTGGTAAAGTTGGTGTAACACCGCTCATGAAACAAAGTGCGAATTTAGATGAATTCGAGTTCACCCGCTTTGATCTATTGGAGCCCAAGACGTCGATTTTCCCTTCAGACGTGCAACCCCGTGGGCACTTACAGGTTTGTCGTGGTTGTAGATATAACTGCGTCACCTGCGGAGGTTCGGCGTATAGCTATAGAACCTATTTCGGAATGAAGAGACCTGCTTTTAGAAGCCCTGGAAAGATCGTGGAGGATATAAAACGGCTCAACCAGCAAGGTATTAGATTCATAAATCTCTTTCAAGATCCACGCATGGGGGGGAGCAAGTATTGGAAGGAATTGATGGCCGCGCTTCGCCGGGAAAAACTTGACATAGATGGGTTGTCGATGGACCTTTTCACCCCCGCCGATGAAGAATTCGTCAGAGAAGTGGCGACTATCGGGAAACAGGTAGTGCTCTACATTTGTCCAGACTCTGGAGCCTATGATGTGCGAAGAGCACAAGGACGATGCTACTCCAACGAGGATTTGCTCAGAACTGTTAAGCTCTGCCACAGATATCATATCCCCGTCACGGTCTTTTTTTCAGTTGGACTAGCTGGAGAGACCCAGGAAACGATCAGAGAGACATGGGAGCTATGGGAGCAGCTCTGCTCATTGGATCAAGCGGCGCTGATCAAGGGTAGTTTTGGGGGCATTGAGTGCCGCCTTCCAATAGGGGGCCCTATAATCGGCCCTATAATTCTCGAACCAGGGTCCCTCGCTTGTGACTTCCCTGTACGGTATGGATACAAAGCAATCTTTGGGAACCTCGAGGAGTACATCGAAGTTCTGTCCGCACCCTCTTGGCACCAATGGATAAACTACGAGACGAATCTATTGAAGAGAGACGCACTCATAGAACTCATCTTTGAATCCATCCAGTATTCCATCCATCAGAGAGAGAAATATGGGTTGTACGATAAGTTTCGAGCAACTGTTGAGCGCTTTCAAGCACAGGCTGACATGATAGCCGTTGCTGAAGTGGACCGTATAATGAATCTGCAGGATAGAGCGGAGAGGGAATCGAGGTTGAAGTCTCTGAGGGACGCTCTCGATTCCTTTCTCAAGGACGTCAACCAAGACCAAGGAGTTCGATCAGGATAGTTCTTGGGGTTTTCCCGAAGATGCGATATACAGGAGGGATGATGGGCTACGATGTCATATTGATACATCCGCCAGCAATTTATAACTTTTGGGAGAAACCCATATTTTACGGCCCTATCGCATATACTGTGAGGGAGAGCACGGAGCAGTTTATAATCCCACCAGTCGGAATGCTTAGTATAGCCGATTACCTGGACAGAAACGGATACAATGTGCTGGTGGATAACATAGGTGAGCGAATGGTAACTAGCGAGAGTTTCGACGCTGAGAAGTATATAAGTAGGCTCTCAGCCAAAGTATATGCTATCGGCTTGCATTGGTGCCTGCACTCTCAAGGGGCAATGGAAATAGCCAGATTGTGCAAGAAACTACACCCCGATGCCATGGTTGTACTTGGAGGACTTACGGCTACGGTTTTTCATGAAGAGATCGTTCGTAAATATGAATTCGTAGACGCAGTTATCCGGGGTGAAGCGGAAAAGCCGTTCCTTTTGCTTATGAAGGCGCTAGAAGAAGATAAGAGGCTAGAAGGAGTGCCGAACCTTACTTTCCGAGATGGCGGAGGTGGAATCAGAAGTGAGCCGTTAATGGAGCCAAGTGTTGATCTGGACGAATTTGAGTTTACTCGGTTGGATTTGCTGGAACCTAAGGGATCAATCTTTACCCCAGGTATGCCGCCTCATTGGGCCCTACCTATTTGTCGTGGTTGCTTGCATAATTGTGCTACCTGCGGAGGTTCGGCGTACAGCTATAGGACCTATTTAGGGAGGGGAAAGCCGGCTTTCCGGAGCCCCGAAAAAGTAGCTGAAGACATACAAAAACTCAGCGCCCAGGGAGTTCAGTTTGTATTTCTCTTTCAAGATCCACGCATGGGGGGAAAGGAGTATTGGCGCAGGTTGCTAACGACATTACAAACTGAGAAAATCAAACTAACCCAGTTGACTATGGAGCTTTTCGGTCCAGCCAACGAAGAATACATACAAGAGCTGTCAAAGATAGATGTGCCTGTAGTTCTAAGCATTTCCCCTGAATCAGGGGTAGATAGTGTAAGGAAGGCTCATGGGCGAAAGTATACCAACGAGGAGTTGT
>VGNY01000094.1 GCA_016865895.1 Chloroflexota bacterium
ATAGCGTTCTCGCACTGCCTCGGTATATTCTTGTATGCTGCCTCGTGTCATGTTTGCCTCCTCTGGGTAACACTATTTTTGAGGCAACGATACCACTTTCGGTAACAATAATTATGAGGCAATTCGGAAGCTTGTTAATACGGGCGGCTTGCAAGTATAATGGATCGGAAGACATGGGGCTGTAGCTCAATTGGGAGAGCGCCTCCCTTGCACGGAGGAGGTCAGGGGTTCGAATCCCCTCAGCTCCACTTTATAAGTTAGCTTTACATAGTCTCTTTGAACTCGGGCTGAAACCTCACTATGCCGCCTCTTCCCGTCAGTGCTCCCTCCCGAAGCTCCAAAACCATAAAAGCTTCCGCGGCTACTTCAAATTCACAACTTATGCCTTTTGGCTTAGCTGGCACAAAACCAAAGCGTGGGTAATAGGTCGGATGACCCAGCACTACTACAATCTCGTGGCCAAGATTTCGGCATTCCTCAAGACCGGCACGAGCTAATTGCCCACCGATGCCTTGTCGTTGATACTCTGGCAAAACGGCTATGGGGGCAAGGGTGATTGCTTCGAAGCTCGAACGTTCTGATTCTATCACTACTGGGCTGAACGCAATATGCCCCACAATCTCATTTTTCTGGACAGCAATGAGCGAGAGGGATAGTGCAGCTCGGTTACGTAATTTCTCAACAAGTTCTGCCTCTTCATTTTGGCCAAACGCCTGCTTGTTAATATAGCGAATCGCAGCTATATCTTCTGTTGTTTCCCGACGGATAGTTAACATGCGAAAATCTTCCCCAAAATTTTCTACAGATTCAAAAGAATAGATAATGCGCGAGGAGCCATTCTATCAAATAGCAAGATTAAAAACCAAGTTGTTAGCCGGCAGGTCAAAGAACAGGGAACTTTATCTCTGGCTGGCGATTCTGAGCACCTTAACGGATGCATTAAAAACGCCAAAGTCTGGAAATTGTCACTCTCTTCTCAATATTTTTGGAGCCCACGGTGTTAAACCTATTGACGTAGAACATCCTTTGTCATAATATTGAGTCTAGATAGAATGTGAGGTTGCGGGTACTCCGGTGTGAAGAAGAGGCAAAGCGGTGGCACTTAACAGAGTTCACACTGGAGCGAAAAACCTAGAACGGCACAAGTACGCTTCCTGATAAGGTTTCTGATGGAGGGTATGAAAAATGAAATGTCCAATGTGCCAAGCTGAAAATCTTGATACTGAAGAATTCTGTCATCAATGTGGAGCACAGTTACGCAAGGTTTGTCCTAAGTGTGGTGCGAATAATTCTCCTCAGTATGCATTTTGTTGTGAATGCGGCTCTAAGCTAGCCATTCCCCCGGAGTTAGTGCCTGTAGCAAGGGAGGGCAGGGTAAAATTAAAGAAAGTTTGCCCCAAGTGTGGTGCCCATAATCCGCCTGAATACGGATTTTGTGGTGAATGCGGCTATAAGCTAATCTTCACCACGAGAATAGAACCAAAGGCCCCGGAACCAATAGCCGAAGCCGGGGAACCGAGGCGTGAAGCTCCTGAACAGATAGCCATAGCCGAAGAGCCAATACCAGAAACCCGGGAGCCAATACCTGAAGCTACTGAGCCTATCCCCGTACCTACAGAGGCGATACCCGAAACCCCAGAGGTGATACCCGTGGCACCTGTTGAAAAGCCAATACCTGTAGCAAAGGTGGAAATCAAGGCTCATCCGCGGGTATCAACTGGCATTGAGGGGCTCGATCAGCTTATTGGCGGCGGCTTTTTAACAAACAAAGTTTACCTGATTAGTGGTGAATCTGGCACCGGCAAGACCGTTTTCGGGTTGCAGTACCTTTATCGTGGGCTTATTCAAGGCGAAAGCGGCATTTATGTTTCCGGCGATGAGAAGCCGAACCACCTTATTGTAGATGCTGAGTCTCTGGGTTGGGACTTCGGTCAATATGTCCAGGAGCGAAAACTAGGCTTGCTAGACGTATCGCCCCATTTCGCTGACCTGCGCGCTGGTAAGGCTAAGGAGGTTAATGTCTGCACCGTGGTCGCCGACCTTACTAAACATGTGAAAAGCATAGGTGCCAAACGGATTGTCATCGACCCGATAGCGCCGCTTGTCTTCGGGCAGGAACGCTCAGTTTGCGTACAGGAGTATGTCAGGAGTCTTATATTCGCCATCGAAGATAACCTGCAATGCACCATATTGATTACTTCGGGCATACTGTCGGGGACTTCAGCATTGTCTCACTACGGCGTCGAGGAGTTTGTTGCCGAGGGAGTAATTGTGCTGGGGATGGGCAAGCGCGATGGTCAGTATGTCCGGACGCTCTTCGCAAGAAAGATGCGCAGTACTCAGACGGACATCAATGAGCATATTTTCGAGATTCTTCCCAGCAGGGGCATAGTCGTCAAAGAGTAGGAACATCAAAACAGTCACACTTGTTAGAAAAGGTGGAGGCGGTGGCTTACAAACTTTGATGACTGTCAATTTCATTATCTGCCCTACAGCTTTCCTTAAAGCGGCTATTATTGTATTGCTTTAAATATGAGCGCAAATTATAATAGGTGTAATGATGGTGCCTCTATCACACGAATCCCAGCGAAGTGATGCTTACTTTTCCTTACTAGACCGCGTTTCCAATCTTGTTTCCAGTTCGCTTGAGACTGAAGAGGTCTTTGTCCAACTTCTTGACATGCTCGTCTCAGGATTAAAAGTAGATGCTTGCTGTGTTCAATTGCTTAACCCGGAGAAGCAAAAACTGACCCTTGTCGCCCACCGAGGCTTCACTACGGAGATGGCGAATGAGGTGGGCTCACTGAAGCTGGGACAGGGTCTTATCGGTAAAGTGGCTTTAACGGGGGAGCCGTTGATGAGTCCTGATGTGGCTGCTGATCCCAACTTTGTCTTGCTTACTCCAATTCAGGCAGGATTTCGCTCTTTCATGGCCGTCCCCATGAGATGCGGGGGCAAGATTTTAGGTGTCCTAGGACTGTACGACAGGACTCCTAACCGATTTACTGAATACGAAGGCAAATTGCTGTCAGCAATTAGCGCCTGCATTGCTGTAGCTGTCGATAGAGCTTTCCCGCTCCATCGTGGTGAAACGGAAAAAGCCCGACTTATCTCCAGTATCAGCGAGAAGCAAGAATTTTTGAGTGCGTTGAGTCACGAATTGCAAACACCGTTAACCGCACTCATTGCCTCTGCCGGTCTCTTAGCGGAGGAGTTAGAAAAAGAGCCAAGCGATTCGAGAGTTAGACTTATCCAAAATGTCCTGCATAGCGCATCAAATCTCCAAAACCGGCTTGCCGAGCTTCTAGATTTGTCGCAAGCTAAAACCGCGCACTTTCGAATCAGAAGAAAGGCTGTGGACTTTTCAGCCCTTGCTCGTAAAGTTGCTGAAGAGTTTTCGCCTTTAATGAAGGAGAAAGGGCAGTCTCTGGTCATGAAAGTCCCAGCTACTGTAATTGTCACTGCCGACGAGCAGCGATTAGAGCAAATTCTGCTTAATCTGCTAGCCAACGCCGTCAAATTTACCCCACGAGGCGGGCAAATTACCTTTAGGGCCAAAGAAGATAAAGCAGACCTTATTGTTGAAGTTCAGGATACAGGACCTGGCATTCCCAGAGAGGAGCAATTAAAGCTCTTCCGTCCATACTACCGCATTCCTGCTGATAGGCATCGTTTTCCCGGGCTTGGATTGGGATTGGCTATCACGAAGCAATTAGTAGAACTTCACAGTGGAAAGATCTGGGTGGAAAGCGAGCCAGGAAAAGGCAGCACCTTTGCCTTTTCTCTACCGTTAGTCAGCAGCAAGGCAAAGTGACCTTATAGAGGTGAAGGCTATGAAAGTTCTTGTAATTGAGGATAGTGCTGAGATTCAGGAAGCTATCTCTCTCACCTTCGAGCTTCACTGGCCTGAATCTAGTGTAATAGCTGCCAGTGAAGGTTCCAGCGGAATTGCCCTGACGGAGTCTGAATCTCCTGACATAATCATCCTTGACCTCGGCTTGCCTGACATGGATGGTTTTAAGGTTATAAAGGAAATCCGCAATTTCTCCGACATTCCGGTGATTATCTTGACAGTCAGGGAAGAGGAGATAGATAAGGTGAGGGGGCTGGAACTGGGGGCTGATGATTATATTGTTAAACCTTTCAGCCACATGGAGCTTTTGGCGCGTACTCGAGCTGTCCTCCGCCGCAGCCATATTCCCGAGCTTAAAGGGACCGAAGAACCGCTCGTTACCTCAAAGCTGTCCATAGACTTCGCCACTCGAGCTGTCATGAGGGGTGACAAACAGATAAAGCTTACACCCACTGAATTTAATCTCCTTCATTATCTAGCCAGGAATGAAGGGAAGGTGCTTACCCACCGTGCTTTGCTGGAAAAAGTCTGGGGCGAGGAATACACTGACTCCTCTGAATATCTCAAAGTCTATATCCAGCGTCTCCGGGATAAGCTGGAAGACGATCCGTCTGATCCAAAGATACTAATCAGTGAGCGAGGAGTAGGCTACAAGTTCGTTAAACCACTAACCTAAGATTTTTACCCAATTTTTACCGATTTTTACCGTCTATTTACTTTGTATTTACCGTCATTTTCACCTTGTCCTGCTACACTGGTCTTGAAAAGGTAAGGTGATACAAAAATGAATAAGATTCTAGTTCTGTCAAACGACCCGGTATTTAAGCAAAAAAACATTGAGGTTCTAGCTGAAGGTGGCTTCCAAGTAGCTGATGCTCCGGATGCTCTCGATGGCCTACTCATGATTGACAAGAATGGCTTTGACGCCATTGTTATCGATGAGGAACTTTCTGGAATTGATGGCTATTGGGCTTGCAAAAAGATACGTCAGTATTCAGAGATTCCAATAATTCTTCTTGGCGCTGAACCAGCCGAAGAGGTGTGGGCTAAGGTTGATGACCTTGGTTTCGATGTTTATTTGAAAAAGCCGATTGGCCCGCGTGAGTTGATGGCGCACATTAAAGCTATCCTTAGGCGGACTCGTGGTGAGGAAGAGATAGAGCCATCCCGAGAAGAGAAGCCGTCTGAGGTAGAACCCGCCCCGGCTGCTCCTTTACCAGAGGTTGAACCGGTTCGCTTAGAAGAAACTGTCGAGCCTGAAAAGCCTGTTGGGGTGCAGCCGCAAAAAATCATCTGCTCTAATTGCAAATCTGAAAACCCGGTGGGACAAAAGTTCTGCGGGACATGCGGAGCAAAGCTGACTGATGAGATGCAACCTACCTCAGTTACTCCTTTACCAGAGACTGGACCAGTTCAGTTGGCCGAAACTGCTAAGCGAGAAGCAGTTCTAACCCAAACAGTGGCTGATAGAGCTCCTGTAATTAGTGAAACTACTTTTGGAGCGTGGCACGATGCCCGAGTGGTCAGGCTTATTGATGCGCTTGTTAAAGGTAAAATTGCCGAAATCAGTCCAATAATAGACATAGCGGCGAAAGGCGGCTTTACTTATCCTGCGGTTGACAGGCTTTTGGAAACCTCAGGGCAGGAGACGGTACAAGTTCTGGAGGTTTTAGCAAAGGATAATATTCTAAATAAAAAACCGTTTGAGAAACTTCATGTTGACCCTGAGGGCTCGTTCGAGTTAGTCCCGGTAGAGCGTTGCCCGCGTTGTGATTCAGGTAATTTATTGAAGGGACAGCTCATTGAGCATTTCAACTGCGGCAATGTGACGCTTGACCATGATTATACCAGCGATCACAAGTATGTTTGTCCCAAATGCAAGAAGGAGCTGAAGCTTCTTGGTACCGATTACCGCTATGCCGGGATACATTATAGGTGCCTCGACTGCGGCAATACTTTCCCCACGCCGGTGACCAAGTGGCGCAGCTTGCATACGGGCAGAGTCTGGGGCACGGAAGAACTTAAGGAGGCCTGGCTCCATTCCTATGGTCTAAGCCCGGACAAGAAGGACTGGATCGAATTTCAGCTTAAGCCGAAAGCTCAGCTCATTGACTTCTTGAGAGTTCAAGGTTATCAAGTGGAGGAATTGGCTGAGCTACATGGCGCCTCGGGGGCCACGTATACTATTGACATCCTGGCTAGCAGAGATGATGGGTTGGCCAAGTTCCACCTGGGTATTGGCATCCTCACTGCTTTACCTGGTGAAAATGAGGTTAGGCTTGATGATTTGTTTAAGTTCGATACTAAAGCCTATGACACAGGGATAAGCTACAAGGTGGTAATTGCCATACCTAGACTGAGCCCGGAAGCGACGAAGTTTGCTGAAAGGCAGAAGATTGGAGTCTTTGAGGTTGCGGACCCAGAGACCTTCATGTCTTATCTTAGCAGCCAAGCTCGCCCAGCACCTGCGGTCCTGACAAGAGCCAAAGCTCGCTATCTGAGTGAAATGGGCGTTTCATCGGGGCCTCAAGCCCGAGTCGCAGAATTCCTCAGGCATCGCGGCTATGAGGTCTTCGAAAAGGCGAAGGTCCCTGGAAAATCAGGTGCCGAACACGTATTCGACATCTTTGCTCAGAGGGACGATGTGATTATTAGACCGACCATCGCTGTGGCTATTGCTACGGCCGATGACGGACAGGCCGTAGGTGTAGGCAAAGTGGCGCAGTTTGATGCCGAAGTGTTCGATGCCGGTATCAGGAACAAGGTTCTTGTTGCCATTCCACAGACGACTGCTGAAGCCAAACAGCTTGCCAGACAGCAGCGAATAAGGGTCTTGGACGAGCATGAGCTGGAAGGCTTAATCCATTCTTCGGCAGCAGCCTGATTATTCTAGTGGTAGAGAGGCTGTCCGAAAACTCTAACTGGCAATTTGCCTCTTCCACTTTGTGGGAAAAATTATGGCTCATTGGTGATACACATTAAACATGTAGCCCCGAGGCTTTAGCCTCGGGAGCCCGACCCTAAAGGTAAAGGGTCGGGACTACATTTTCGGACAGCCTGTAGAGCGAAGACAGGCGACTTTGATTGCGGGGCTTTAAGTCATATAATGTTGAGGAAACAATGAAAAAGAGCGCGATTGTCATAGCTGTCATTGGCCTTATCTTATATGGGCTGGTGCTACTTGTGGCACCTGAGATAACCACTTTCCTAGCTACAATCACCGGTGTTGTCATTGCTATCGCCTTTTTGGTGGCGGTGATTTTGAGAGCTAGGTTCCCCACGATAGTACGGCGGGTACCATGGTTATATATGATGCCGTTATATTTCATTTTCCTGTTTATGCCGCTCTTGTTTGCAATAGTTCTTTTACTCCAGGGTAAGTTTTCTGTACTCATAATAATTGTGATGGTATCACTTGCCTTCAGCTTCTTCTATGGCTTCTTGAACATCCCCCTGGCAGTGTATCACAAATATCAGGAGGATAAGCTAACACAAAAGCCGTTAAACCACTATCCATCATTAAGCATCATTGTCCCGGCCTATAATGAGGAGAAGTGCATTGCCGGCACAATAGAGACGCTGCTCGAAACCTATTATCCGGATAAGGAGATAATAGTTGTTGATGATGGCTCAACGGATAATACCTACGGGATAGCATCGTCTTATGCTAGCCGTGGTGTAAAGGTGATTCACCGGCCTAACGGAGGCAAAGCTGCGGCGCTGAACCACGGCTTACAGTTCGCCCAAGGGGAAATTCTCGTCTGCGTTGATGCCGATAGTATGGTGTCCAGGACGGCTCTGGTTGAGCTGGTCAGGAGATTTGAGGACCCGACTGTTGTTGCTGTCGCCGGCAATGTTAAAGTTCTTAACCGGAATAAGCTTTTAGCTCAGTGTCAGGCATTAGAATACGTTTTCGATATAAATATATCCAGAAGGGGGCTTGACACTTTCGGCGCTGTTATTGTGGTGCCCGGCTGTTTGGGGGCTTTCCGTATTGATGCTATAAGGAGTAGTGGCGGCTGGGATGTGGAAACCATCGTGGAGGACTTCGATACCACAATAAAGGTATTTAAAGGGGGAGCCTTTGATATATCAAATCCTTTGGCTCCTATCAACCTGCAAGAGCCGGACTTCCAGGCTGCTGCCAAAGGGATGAAGGTGGGGAAGGTGGTTCAGGCAAGTTCAGCGGCGGTTGTCTACACTGAAGCTCCAGAGACATTGGGGGACTTATGGAAACAGAGGCTGAGATGGTATCGAGGTAATATTCAAACTTTGCTGAAGCACAGGGATGCCTTTAGAAATCCAAGGTTCGGTGCCCTCTACAGTCTGGGTTTCCCCTACGTCATCATTTCTATGATATTTATCCCTATCTCAATGGTTGCCGTCCTTATCACGGCCATACTGGCGATAATAGCTGGTGATATTGTGCCGATTCTTCTGATTTTTGGTGTGTTCACCTTGCTTCAATTTGTAGTTTCTTTGCTAGCCATACAACTGGATGATGAAGACTTGAAGCTATCTCTTTACTCTCCGTTTTTTGTTATAGGCTATAAGCATTTGGCAGCGTCACGTAACTGGTGGAAATTCGATCTAGCCATATCCTATACCCTTCTGTCATTTCAGTCAACCTTTAAGCAACCAGAGCTTCCTCTAAGAATTCCAATCTGATTGGTTCTTGCTCCAACG
>VGNY01000095.1 GCA_016865895.1 Chloroflexota bacterium
AAGTCAGGAGGTTACCAGCAGAGTTTTTATCACTGGCATGTCTGCCAATGCAGCTAAAGAAATCATCGGTGTCATGTATCGCATTTTTACTCCGCTCATGCCATGGAAGTACTTCGGCAACAGTCCCAGTGGAGGTGGGGCAGATTTCGTTGTACTGTTACCCGGCAGACACCAAATGAGTGATGAGCAACTAAAGCAAAACAGGCATTAGCTTGTTCTTCTGGAAAGGAAGTCTGGGGGTTGGGCACAGAGACCTGGATTAAGGACAGAGATTGCCACGTCCTTCAGCGGAAGGACTCGCAATGACAAGAGGGAAAGGCAAGATTTTTCGCTGGCCCTGCCATGAGTGAGATTCTTCGCTACGCTCAGAATGACAAGGAAAGGGACAGAGATTACTACGTCCCCCGATAAATCGGGAGATTCGCAATGACATGGGGTATGTGGGGATATAGGTCTCGGGAAATACAATGAGCTGAGCGCCATTCTTACTTGCCTCGGCGACCAAATCATATGCCTAGCTGATGGTTGCTTTTTTATTCAGAAATACAGGGGCAGCCTGAACTGCTGCCACCTTGAACTTGAGGTCGTTTGCCATATTGCCTCTCCTTCTACTCCTTAATTCCGGCTAAATATTTGGTGATATTCTTTTTTATTTCAAGGTCATACTGGCTTCTGATGCCGATTTTTTCCATTATCGGCGAACCACCGCCATGCACCCCAGCGTATTGAGCCCAGCCACCGATTGCAGAGCAGGAAAAATCGGAGATGAAACGGAATAAGCGGTGTTGTTTTTCCGGTGGAATTTGAGGATTTCTCATGATATATTTGTCTAGATAGGCTTTGGTTTCTGGGTTAAGCCATTCTTGCTCAAATGGCATGGTAGAGGGCAGACCACCAGCCACGGAAGTCAACACGTCATATTCATGGTAGATGTTGGTCCCTGCGAGATACCTTCCGCAGTTAGAATAGATAGATGCGGGTTCGTAGATTCCAGAGGAAGTCGGGTGTGCTTTTGTCGAAGCGGCAATACCTGCAGCATACACCAGTTCAGCAATTATCATCAGTTCAGTTACTTCGTCTCTGATATGAGGGGCATTTCCGACACCATTGTATTCGGCGACAAGGGCAGTAGTCCCCATTATAATATCCGTGATAGCTGGCTTGCAGCCACAGTACGAGTGTCTGTGAAAATCGGCGAATGTCAGAGCTAGTCTGCCAGCGAATTCCCACTCTCCACACATGAATACGCGTTCCCACGGGACAAATACGTTATCGAAAACTACTACTGACTCAGCAACGCCGTATTGGTTGTAAGGCGCCTTTAGTTCAATCCTGGGGCGAGGGCTGGTGACCCGAGTAATGTTCTTGACCCCGTCAGCATCAGCAGGAATGGCGAAGGCTATTGCCCAGTCACTCTCCTCTTTAGTCAATGTTCGTGTAGTGATAACCAGATGCTCATGTACATAAGGCCCCATAGTAATATGGTTTTTGGCTCCGCGGACTACTATGCCGTCTTTACGCCTTTCTAAGACTCTGAGGTAAAGGTCAGGGTCAACCTGCTGGTGAGGCCGTTTGCTTCGGTCACCTTTAACATCACTCTGTGTAGTGCTACCAACGAGGTCGTTTTTTTGATAATACTTCAAAAATTCAAGGAAGCGTTTATGGTATTCGGTCCCTTTTGCATCGTCAATCTCCTTAGAGACTACCCCTATGGCATTGATTGTATCTGTGGCCATACAGCGTTGGATGCAGCCGCCCACTTGATGACATAGGGTTCTAACCATCTCCTGCTTTTTGAGCAAGTCATCAACGCTGGTATTTACACTGGCAAATCGGTTTATCTTTTCTCCAGTGAGGTGTGAGGTAGTCACCACCAAATCTCGAAATTGTGGGTCAGCAGCCGTCTCGAAGGTGTAGGCTATGGTATTAATGCAAGGTGCCAGTATGGGGTCGTCCCTTTTGATACACCGACCCCCAACATAGACATTGGGTTTCATTTTTTTTAATCCTTCCCTGTATTCCTCAGCAGTTTTTATTGCCATCTGTGTTCCTCCTTTATAACTATGTTTTCCTGCTTGCAAGATATTAGGCAAACCTTATTGGTTTTCATTAGTTAACATTAGTGCAAGCTCATCTAGTTGAAGTCAATTTATTCGAGGTCGTTTAGCGAATGCCTGTCTGTCGCTCTAAGCCCTTCCTAATGTCATTCTGGAGGAGCGAAGCGACTAAAGTCTCCACTTCAGGATAAACTCCGCGACCGAAAAATCTACATCCTTCACTTAGTTCAGGGTGACAAAATAAACAATCTCATTATACTTAGTTATTGAGTGTTTAGGATTATTGTTCGATGGTTTCTCTACGGTAGCCTTCTTCTTCTAGCTTTTCCATAATCCGGGCGGCTCTGGGATAGCCGATTCGGAGGCGGCGTTGCAAAAAAGAGGTGGAGATGTATTTGTGTTCTTGGGCTAGCTGTCTGGCGGCTTCCAGCAGGGAATCCTCACCACCTTTCTCCGCTGCGGCAAGTTGACTCATCTCCTCGAATTTAATCGGTGCTACATCCGGCCGACGTTGGTTGCTCCAGAAGTATACTACCCTCTCGGTCTCAGCATCGGAGACAAACGTCCCTTGAAGTCGCTTTGGCTTGCTGGCGTCGGTTGGCATGTAAAGCATGTCTCCTCTGCCAAGCAACTTTTCAGCTCCAGCGGAATCAAGAATGGTGCGTGAGTCCACCTGTGAAGTTAATGCAAAGCTGATGCGCGTAGGGAAATTGGCTTTGATGAGGCCGGTGACTACGTCAACTGAGGGACGTTGAGTGGCTACGATTAGGTGGATACCGGTGGCTCGTGCCAGTTGGGCTAAGCGGCACAGCGTGTGCTCAACCTCGTCAAAAGCTGCCATCATCAAGTCAGCCAGCTCATCTATGACCAGCACCATGAATGGCATTGTCTCACCGGGATGCCGGTTTTTGTTGTAGCCGTCAATATTGCGTGCTCCAACCTGGGCGAACTTGTGATAGCGATTGTCCATCTCCTGATTTAGCCAGCGTAGTGCTAGTATTGCCTTGTCAGTGTCAACAACCACGGGAGCTGTCAGGTGAGGCAGGGTATTAAAATTGACTAACTCCACACGCTTAGGGTCAATCATAATGAATTGAACATCATCCGGGGTATTGTGGATAAGGAGGCAGCATATGATGGAGTTGAGGCAGGCGGTCTTGCCGCTGCCGGTTGCCCCTGCGATAAGCAGATGGGGCATTCTGGCTAGGTCAGCGGCTACTGTTTCGCCGCCGGCACCCTTGCCTAAAGCCAGGGCCAGCTTTGATTTAGCATAGGATTTCTGAAAGGCAGTGCTCTCGATTACACTTCTGAGGTTGACCAAACCGAAGGTAGTATTGGGGACTTCTATGCCAACCATTGATTTTCCGGGCACCGGAGCTTCGATTCTGATGCTCGATGCAGCCAGTGCCAGAGCAAGGTCGCTAGCCAGCGCGCTAATGCGGTCCACTTTAACTCTGGTTTTTGATACCTCCTCTAGGCGGACTTTGACATTGCCGTCTTTATCGCGCTCTCTGATTTCTTTGTATTTACGGTCCCAGCCGGGCTCGACCCCGAACTGGGTCACGGTGGGGCCTACGTTTATCTGGACTACCTTGGTTTCAACGCCGTAGCTGGATAAAGCTTCTTCGATGAGTTGGGCGCGTTTCTCGATATCGCTCTGGCTTAGTTCCACCTCTGTGGGTTTATCCAGTATGGTGATTGGAGGTAATTGCCAGCCACCAGCAGTTAGCACCGGCTGGTATTTCCCTGGCTCCCATGCCTCAGGAGTTGGTGGTTCGGCGGCTTTTGGCGGTGCGAAACTGGGTGCCTGGGGAACTATTTCTTTTTCCTCCACTTTGGCAAATTCGACTTCTCTTGTTACTGGTTCGGGTTTGACTTTGGGCTGGCGCTGGCTGGCTTTGCGGATGGCTTGCCAGATAAGCTGGAAGAGCTTGCCTATGCCTTTGAATATGTTTGTTATTAAATGCCAGGTCCAGCGGGGAGCTAGTATCAAAACGCCCAGGAAGATTATGCCAGCCAGTCGCAATGCTCCCACGGTATAGGAATCGCCAATGATGTTCTTGCCGAATCTACCACCTAGAGTTGCTTCGCTGACGATGCCGCTTCCGGGGGTGAAAAAGGCTGCTATTCCCCAGGCAGCTAATGCAAGTGGAATTCCGCCAAGCCACCACTGCCAGTATTTGGTGAAGAGCGAAAACCGCCCTTGTGCAAATATCCAGATTATTATTCCCAGGGCTATGGCTATTAAAGCTAATCCGATTCCCAGAAGCTCTAGCATACCTTCCCAGGTAGTAGCAATCCAGTATGCTATAAGTTCCCACGTGTTGGCGACCCAATCAGTTATACGTGGCCAGAACCAGAATATTAACCCGGCGATGACAACTAGCAGTAACAGTCTTAGTATGACTGGTGCAACAGAGGACTTTCGTTTTCTGGTTTTCCCACTATCTGCCGTTTTAGCGGCCTTCCTTTTTTTGGGCATAGCTGAACTATACCTCGACGACTGTGGTGATTATCATAGGTCGGCGTCTGGTCTGTTCGTAGAAGAACTTACTCAGGGTATCTTTGACTTTAGTGTTGATGAAACTCCATTCAAGCGGTCGCCCGCCGCTGTGGTCTAATGTGGTTTTCACTAAGTCTCGTCCCTGCTCCAGTATGGATTCGCCTTCTTTCATGTCTACAAAGCCTCGTGATACGATATCAGGGCGGCCTACGATTTTGCCTGCATCCTTGTCGATAGCGATAATTACCACCACAATACCGTCTCTGGACAATAGCTTCCGGTCGCGGAGAATAACACTGGCGAGGTCTCCCATGACCAGTCCGTCTACGTAGACATTACCTGTAGGCAATCTACCGGCTATTTTGCCCTTTTCACGGTCAAGCTCAAGTATAGCCCCGTTTTCCATGACGAAGACGTTAGTTTCAGGCATGCCTAGGGCTTTAGCCAACCTGGCGTGCAGGCTCAAGTGGCGGTATTCGCCGTGTATTGGAACGAAGAACTTCGGCTTAACCAGGCTGAGCAGAAGCTTCAGCTCCTCCTGACTGCCATGTCCGTGAACATGCACTTGAGCTAATCTTTCATAAACTACATGAGCGCCCTGGCGGAACAGGTTGTCAATCGTCCGATTAACCAGCGCTTCATTGCCCGGGACAGGCGTGGCTGACATGACTACCGTATCTCCGGGGATAATTTTGACCTGGCTGTTGTCCCGATTGGCAATTCGTACCAGGGCTGAAGTCGGCTCTCCCTGGCTGCCGGTGGTTAGAAGGACAATCTTATTGTGAGGGAAGCGACCGATTTCATCGAAGCGGCGCAGAACGCCTGGCGGAGAGTTGAGATAGCCTAGCTCTGAGGCGATGCGCGTTGTATCCTTCATGCTCCGACCGATGACAAAGACATTTCGGTTATGTTTGGCAGCAGCGTTAATCACCTGTTGAATGCGGGAAATAAGCGAAGCGAAGGTGGTGATAATCACCCTTCCCGGAGCCTCGGCTATGATGCGTTCCAGCGCTTCACCGACCACGGTCTCTGACGGCGTGTATCCCGGAAGCTCGGCATAGGTTGAATCGGCGAGAAGTAGCAGGACTCCTTGGGCGCCTAATTGTGCCAGCTTGGCTAGTTCGGTAGGTTTGCCGTCGACCGGTGTATAGTCGATTTTAAAATCACCGCTATGAACCACTAAACCCATGGGTGTGTAGATGATAAGTCCCATGCCATCGGGAATGCTGTGGCAAACCGAGAAGGGTTCTATCTTGAAGTTGCCGAGTGTGAACTTAACCCCGGGTTGTATTGTCCTGAGTGTGGCTTTCTTCGAATATCGGTGTTCCTTCAGCTTGGCGGAGATTAGGCCTTTGGTCAGTTTGGCGCCGTAAACGGGTACATCAAGCTGAGGCAGGATATAAGGCAAAGCGCCGATATGGTCTTCGTGTCCGTGGGTTATGATTATGCCTCGCAGCTTCTCTCGCCTCTCCAGCAGGTAGCTTATATTCGGAATGACCAGGTCAACGCCCAGCATATCTTCTTCGGGAAACATGAGGCCGGCGTCGATTATGATGATGTCATTGGCGAATTCAATGGCCATCATGTTCTTGCCGATTTCACCTAGTCCACCTAGAGGGATTATTCTGAGTTTCTGTTTAGCCATGGCTGTTACCTAAAATAAGATTAGCTGCTGAGGTTCAGCTTCAGTTTCTGTTAACTTCTCTGCCTGAGCTAAAATTTGAGGTATTTTGAGCATATCGGTTTCGATAGTTTTGCGTAAGCTTCCCTGGTGTAGTGCTGCTGCTGGATGATACATTGCGTAGAGGATGATGTTGTCTTGTTTTTTAGCTTTGCCGTGCACCTGGCTGATGCTCTGGTTGGGAAAGTATTTTGCCATGGAGTAACGACCAAGGGTGACAATCATCTTAGGGCGGAGCAATTCTATCTGGCGATTGAGCCATTTGCTGCAAGCTTGAATTTCGCCGGGCAATGGGTCTCGGTTTGCTGGCGGACGGCATTTAATGACATTGGCGATGTAGACTTGTTCACGTTTTAAGCCGATGGAGTTTAGTAATTCGTCCAGGTATTTTCCTGCTGGGCCAACGAAAGGGCGTCCTTGCTGGTCTTCATGCCATCCTGGTGCCTCGCCTATGAAAAGTATATTGGTCTTTTCTGGCCCTTCACCGGGCACTGCTCTGGTGCGGTGTTCGCCTAACTCGCAATCTTGGCAACGTTCGATTTCCTTGTAAAGGTCGGTAAGCGCTGACATCTAATGAAATCATAACATAGCCTCTTTTGCTGGTCAATTTAAGTCAGTGCCAGAATAAGGCTGAGAATGAGGAAGAAGAGAACTGTTGTGGAGATACCTAGGTAAAGTTTATTTCTTTCTGTCCAAAAAGTTACTACGGATATGAGAACTGGCAAAATAGGTGTAAGCAGGAGGATTAAAATTCCAATGCTGATGACAATAGCTGCTGGTATTTGGTCTAACCTGAATAGCGGCTGGATGTCTTTGGTGCCGGAGAGGACAACCAAGATAATAAGGCCAATAACGACTAGCGCCAGAGAGATTGCAATGCCCAGCCTAAAAATAAGGCTAACCCAATTGTTTAGGCGACTTTCCTTAAAGTTCCTACGTTCCATAATCTTCATTTATCTGCAAGTTCTATACTACATTCGCTGTTCTAATGAACATCAGCAGAGCTACAAGGAACAGGAATGTGCCGAATATACGTCTAAGCAATACTCCTCTAGCTCTTTGTGCTAGTTCAGCACCTAGCCTAGCTCCTATAACTGCACCGATAACCAGTGGGGCAATTATGATGGGGTATATGTATCCGTGATAGTAGTAAATGAGAGCGCCAGCTGCGGCTGTGATTGTTATGATAAAGGTGCTCGTGGCGATGGCTGCTTTCATCGGTACTCCCATGACCAGGTGCATTACGGGCACGTTTACTATACCACCACCTATGCCAAGCAAGCTGGAAGTTATGCCGGCGAAAAAACTGCTTCCTAGTCCAACAGGTGTGTGAGTCACTTTGTAGGTAACAACCTTGTCCAGATTCTGGTCATAATATGAGTTTGATAGCGAGCTGGACAAATTATCGGTACTATTGGGCTGAGCTATATGGCTATCGGGCTGAGTGTCATCAGACATGAAATGACGGCGTGTAATCATAGTGTAGGCAGTATAGATGAGGATAAGTCCGAAAAGGGCGCTTAATATGGATGGAGCGATTACGGCGGCAATAAAACCGCCTACGATAGCCCCCGGAGTTGTTGTGGTTTCCAAAAGCAGGCCTAATTTTACATTTGTCAGTCGGGCTTGAGTATAGATGCCAGCGGCGGTGCATGAATTGGCTACGATGGCTACTAGGCTGCTGCCGATGGCTACGTGAATAGGCAAACCGAGGGCTAATGTGAGCACGGGTACAATAATGGGACCACCGCCGACTCCTAGCATTGAGCCAAGGAAACCGGCGACCAGTCCTGTGCCACCCAGTGCCCAAAGATTTAATTCATTCAATGGCGTCGTTTGACATAGTAGCATTGGTCATAAGGTGGGGTCAATCTAAAGTCATTGGGGTGTTTATTTGTCACTGTGAGACCTTCATCTCATGTCATTCTGAGGGAATGAAATGACCGAAGAATCTCGCCCAGAGTCCACCCTAAGCAGATGAAGGCTTAGATTCTTCGCTTCGCTCAGAATGACAGGGGGATGCTCAAGAATGGCATGGCAAACGTTCTAGGTGTTGTTATATGAAGAAAATCGGTGTTATACTGTGGCAACAGAGCAAGGTGAGGGTGTTAATGAAAAGGGTAGACGGCCGTGTTAATGATGAGCTTCGCCCGGTGCATATCAGTTTAGGCTATCAGGCATTTGCTGAAGGCTCG
>VGNY01000096.1 GCA_016865895.1 Chloroflexota bacterium
AACACCAAGTCTTCCAGGCTTGTTACCGGCTGAAGAATGAGAATGAAAAGGACGCCCCAGGATTAGGCTTAGGTCTAGCTTTATGTAAGCATCTGGTAGAGCTTCATGGCGGTACGATGTGGATGAAATGCGAACAAGGCAATACTTTTACCTTTGCCCTGCCTCTTAAAAAATTGGCTACTGCCTGAACCAAACTCCTGCCACTTCTTATCCATATCGAATCAGCATCACCAACTGGCTTCACCACACAAGCCTATTGATTTATAGTTGATTTTGGCGTAGAGTATTAGGTATCTTTTAAGCTTAAGAGGACCACAGGAGGCAAGAGTGAGAAAATTACTTCGGCTGTTGATAGCGACTTTGACATTAGTTCTTGTCTTAACTATTACTACTCCGATCAACGCACAAGCTGAGCTTGAGGTGACCAACTTAACCATTAGCCCAGAATCCACCAAGGTAGGAGATACCATAACCATCACTGCTACAGTAAAAAACAAAGGAGATGAAGAAGACGCTTTTACCTTAACCTTGAAAATAGACGACCGAGTTATAGACACCAAGGAGATAACCTTGGCTGCGGGAGCTAGTGAAACTGTAGAATTCACGGTTACAGCAAATACACCGGGACTTCACACAGCGGACTTAAACGGCTCAACCAGAGACTTCACTGTAAAAGAAGCATCCTTCTGGGCTATATTCCCTACATGGTTATGGATAGCTATTGGCATCATAATGGGTGTATTGCTCTTGCTCGTTATCGTGCTTGTTGCTATGCCATCCCGGAAGAAGCAACCTGCAGCAGTCCCAGAAGCCAAAAGGGCAGGAAGGCCAGGAGCACTAGATGCACAGGCCCCAACACCTATACCAACTCCCTTCTCAGGTCCAGGACCGACTATGCCACCAACTGGATATCCAACTACAATACCAACCCCAACTCCAGGAATGTTTCCCAGTACAGGAGCATATCCAGCGCCTGGTCCGTTTCCGACGCCTGGCCAATTTCCAACACCAGGGCCAACAACCCCATATCCATCATATTCAGGAAGAGCGATTTTCTCTGTGAGCAACCTAACCATCACACCAAATCAGGTAAAAGCAGGGGAACCCATAACCATCAGCGCCATAGTATCTAACAATGGCTCGGAGGCAGGTAGATATAGCGTGGTGTTACGAATCAACGGATTGGTTGAAAACATAACCGAACTAGCCTTGCCCCCAGGGGGAAGCCAGTCAACAACTTTCACCGTAATTAAGGATATCGGTGGAGATTACTACACAGAACTAGACGGCTTGGGTGGAACATTTATTGTCATACCTCTAGTCCCAGCGAATTTCTCCGTGAGCAATTTACTTATAGCACCCGAGCGTGTGAAACAGGGGGAAAATATCACTATCAGCGCTATAGTAACTAACAATGGCGAAATCAGCGGCGATTACAGTCTGGTACTGAAATTGAAGGGTGTCACCGAAAGCGTTGAAGAGGTTAGCTTGGGACCAGGCGAGAGCCGGCGAGTAGCCTTCAACATAATCAAAACCACACCTGGTTTTTACAATGTGGAGCTGGAAGGACTAACTGGCAGATTTGTTGTTGAGATGGAGTGGCAAGGATAGACCACCCACGCTAAGCCTAAAGCTCTTCCTGGCTTGGTTCAGACACCAATTTCTGTAATTTATCTGGACTCTCAACACGGTCGATATACAAGGTACCGTCGAGATGGTCTATTTCATGCTCCAAAGCCTGAGCTAGAAGCTCCTCACCCTTAAGGCGGACATTCCTGCCATGTCTGTCACGTGCTTTGACCTTAACCCAAGCCGAACGCTTAATCTCTCCTCTATAACCAGGAACACTTAAACAAGCTTCTTCTACCACACGTTCACCTTCTCTTTTGATTACCTCGGGATTGATTAAAACGATGACTTCACCGCCTGGTATCTCAATCACAGCTACTCTGAGCGGCACGCCTACCTGAGGCGCAGCCAGGCCAACTCCGGAAACCGCTCGCATAGTCTCTATCATGTCATCAACAAGTCGCTGGATAGAGCTGTCAATACTGGTTACCTTTTTAGCTTTTTGCCTGAGTACAGGGTCTGGCACAAAACGAATGGGACGAACTGCCATTTTAACGACTCATTAAACCATACCGACTGGGTCAATGTCTACAACCCAGCCTCTAGGCAAAGCTATGTCATCTAAAAAGTCAACCAAGTCAATCCCACAGAGGATTATCTGCCACTGATAATGTCCCCGAACTCGGGGGACAAAAGCCGGTGCTGGCCCAATCAACCTAAAGTCAGGGATGCCCTGCCTGTCCACTTCAGCAGAAAGCAAACGCCTAACCCTCTGTGCCTCTCTGTGACAAGCGATTTCATTAGTATGACTAAAAGTGAGACGGGCTAAACGACTGAAAGGCGGGTAACTAAACTTACGACGATAGTCTATCTCCTGCATATAAAAGGCCAGATAATCATGCTTTGATGCTGTTTGGATAGCATAATGCTCCGGGCTATAAGTCTGAATAATGACCCTGCCTGGTGTAAAGCCACGCCCTGCTCTTCCGGCCACTTGGCATAAAAGTTGAAAGGTACGTTCCCCTGCCCGGAAGTCAGGGAAATTCAACCCAGTGTCAGCACTTATCACCCCGGCTAACGTTACCTGAGGCAAGTCTAGCCCCTTAGCCACCATCTGAGTGCCTATCAGTATGTCAGCCTCATGAGACCGAAATTTATCCAGGAGTTCCTCATGGGCTCGCCGACTGGAAGTAACATCTTTATCCCAGCGGAGAGTGCGGGCTTGTGGGAAAAAATGTCTAACTTCATCCTCCACTCTTTGTGTACCAATGCCCATGAATTTGAGCCGATGGCTAAGACATACGGGACAAACCACAGGTAATACAATGGTGTAACGGCAATGATGACAAATCAATTTTTCTGTTGCCGAGTGATATGTAAGAGCTGCTGAGCAATGTGGACAGCCAAAAACAAAGCCACAAACTCGACATTGAACAAAGGTGGACATGCCACGCCGATTGAGAAACAAAATCACCTGCTCATGATTAGCCAAGGCATCAGCCATCGCCCCACTTAGAGAACGACTAAACAGGCTTCTGTTCCCAGATTTAAGCTCATCTCTTAAGTCCACAATCTCAACTTCAGGTAAAGGTGAAGGTCCCCAAGGCGTGATTCGCTCTTTGAGTTCAATAAGCTGATATTCCCCCTGCTGCGCCTTATAAAAAGTCTCCACGTCAGGTGTGGCACTGCCCAGAATAACTATAGCACCGCTAAGTTCAGCCAATTTAATAGCTACATCCCGGGCATGGTATCGCGGTGACTTGTCAGACTGCTTGTAGGTCCATTCATGCTCTTCATCAATAACAACCAGACCAAGGTCTGGCTGAGGTGCAAAAAGGGCACTCCTCGGACCGATAACTACATCACATCCGCCTTCCCTTATCCTATGCCACTCGTCAAACTGCTCACCTAAAGACAGCCCGCTGTGGAGCACGGCCACACGACCTGGAAAGCGAGAAGCAAAACGTTCTATCGTCTGTGGGGTTAGCGCGATTTCTGGAACAAGACAAATACCTCGCTTACCCTGAGCCACACATTCAGCCAAAGCTCGAAGATAAACTTCTGTCTTACCACTACCCGTAACACCATGAAGTAGAAACACTAGCGGCGACTGGCTCGAGCCTCGCTGATACATACAGCTTTGAATCCGCCGCCATGCTGTTTCCTGAGATGGGGTGAGATTAGGTGACAATGTTGGCATAATCCTGAGGTGAGCTAAAGGGTCACGCTTGACCTCAATCGCAACCATAGAGACCAAGCCACGATTCCTTAAAGACTCGAGCACTGCCCGCGGGCAAGCAATAAACCTTCTAAGTTCGGCTAGAGGAACCGGCTGAGGCTGCTTAATTAGGAAGTCAAGGGCTGCTGCTTGTCTATGAGCTCTAGCTTTCTTGAGTCGAATAATCTCTACTTCAGCCTCATCTGGGTCAATCTGGAGCTTCAAATAAGTCGTTAGCTTCGGCTTTACTTTAGTTTCCTCCAACTGTTGGCTCTTCACCACTAGCCCACGCCGCACGAGCTGTTGAGCAACCAGCGCAACTTTCTTTTTCCCAAATTTTCGCTCCAACTCCTTCAATTTGACTTTATCCCTATTTTCAAGAAGACGCATAACCTGCCTCTGCTCAAGACTAAGCTGTGATAGTTCAAATGGATTTGGCAGGAGTTGCAAAAAGGTACCCAATCGTCGCTCAAATCCGGGAGGCAACATCAAAGACACCGCATCAAAAAGGGGGGAAAGATAATATTTACTTATCCATAGAGCAATGTCTACTTGGGCTGGAGACAGTAAAGAAGGAGGAGCAACAAGGCTACTGATTTCTTTAGTGACCTCAAACGAAGGAAAATCGCTTAACCCTACAACAATGCCTTGAAGAGTCTTCGAACCGAAAGGCACCCAGACGGCTTGACCAAGGTCAACCTTTAGTTCAGGAGGTATTGAGTAGCAAAAGCTACGGCGTTGGGCAATTGGTGAATTGACCGCCACTTCCGCATATTTCATTCCACTTTTTCAGCTTCCTCAAGTGCAACTTCCCCAAGCTCCTCAGAGACAGCCTCCTCAATTCCACCCTCCTCATCTATAGCCCCCTCGACAGCAAGTTTTTCCACCATCCTCTCCCGTCTTTCCTTAAGACGTGCCTCTTTAGCGCTGAGTCGGCGTATATAGTAGAGCTTTGCACGACGAACCTTGCCGTGTCGCACCACCTCAACCTTCTCCAAAAACGGGGAGGCAAAAGGAAAGGTGTGCTCCACTCCCACCCCATAAGTGACCCGTCTAACTGTAAACTTACCGCCACCACTCCCCTTCCTAATCCTGACCACCAACCCAAGCAAAGTCTGAACTCGCTCCCGATTAGCTTCTTTCACCTTAAAGCTAACCCTCACCGTGTCACCGGGGCTGATTTGAGGCATGTTAGGATTTGCTTTAACTTGGTTAGTAGAGTTGACACTCATTTTCAATTAGGTCCCTTCTATGACTTGATTTCAAAGGCCTCACTAAGCAGCCTCTTATCCTCATCGGAAAGAGCGGCTTTTTCTATAAGGTCTGGACGTCGTTTTATAGTCCGTAATAGGCTCTGCTGTCGCCGCCACTGAGCAATTTCACCATGATTTCCAGAAAGCAAAACTGACGGCACCGACCAGCCACGATATATCGCTGGACGAGTATATTGCGGGTATTCCAGTAGCCCGTAAGTGTGCGAATCTTCAACTAGCGACGTCTCTGAGCCGAGTACTCCAGGCAACAATCTAACCACACAATCCACCACTACCATGGCTGCAACTTCACCACCACTGAGCAAATAGTCGCCAATGCTAATCTCATCAGTAGCTAAATGCTCGGCTACCCTCTCATCAATACCTTCATAATGGCCACATATCAAAATAAGATGCTGACAATGAGCGAGCTGCCGTGCAATCTCATGATTAAGAAGCCGTCCCTGCGGACTAAGCAAAACAGTAGGTACCGATGATAGTCCGAGTTCCTCTTTGACAGCCTCCACAGCTTCAAAGATGGGCTCCGGCTTGAGCACCATCCCAGCCCCACCACCATAGGGATACTCATCCACAATATGATGTTTGTCATGGGTATAAGCACGAATATCATGAAGTCGAACATCAACTATGTCACGCTCTCTAGCTCTCCCGATAATGCTACAACTGAGGAAGCCATCAAACATCTGGGGAAACAGGGTTAAGATATCAATACGCATTCAACTATCTCCACCATGGCCACATTCGACTGCCCTGCCGCCAAGAATCTCCAAGGCGTGAGGTAAAACAGGTAGAATAACCTCAAGGCATTCCTTTACTCCCTTGGGACTACCGGGGAGATTGATAATAAGGCACTTGCCGCGGCTGCCTGCGACAGCGCGACTGAGTATCGCCTCGGGTTTTCTATTCATCGTCTCCATTCTCATAGCTTCAGTTAAGCCCGGAATGACTTTATCAACAACTGCAAGCGTTGCCTCCGGCGTGACATCTCTAAGAGACAATCCTGTCCCACCACTGGTCACAACAAGGTCAAGTCCATCTATATCAGCCCAAGTTTTGAGCTTGGCAGAAATAATCTCCACCTCATCAGGCACAATCTCGTACTTTGTTACCTCAAGTCCCAGCTGAATAATAAATTCGCGGGCGACCTGTCCACTCTCATCCCGCCGCTCAGCCCGCGAACCTTTATCACTAATAACAAGTACGCCAGCAGTTAACATCTGCATATTTTACCATACTACAACCAAAGCTCAAAACGACAGAACAGACCAGGACTTTGGTACCAGACAAGGTCAAGCACTACATATTTTGAAGCCACAACATATTGACCACAGACCAATCAGAAACACTATCCATTGAAAAAGTAGCGGCATGTTATTTTGGGTAAACGAAAAATTTTGGCAAAAAGTGTGGAAATTGAGGGGGAAAGGTATTGACAAAGTAGGTGAAATGTGTACTATAATGGGAGAAAGTGGTGAAAAGTGGTAAAAGGAGGAACTGCCATGGTAATTGATTGTGTTCAATATCGAGCCGCAAACAACAGGTTGTTTCATTTCTTGAAAGAGAATAGTCGCAGTAACATCGAACTCCAATTGATCCGCTTTTGGGCGCGTCATCCTCGAGCAAAATTAAGCCTCTACACCATCGCTTGCGCCCTAGATACTGCGAAGATCAACCTGAGAGAGGCAATCAGGTCCTTAATCGCTAAAGGCATACTCCAAGAACAGCAGGATGGCAACGGCCTTATCACCTACTCACTAACCAGCGACACACAAACACAGAAATACATCGAAGAGTTAGCTAATTTAGATTGGAATGAAATAAGAATATTGGAAAGGCAGCTAGAGAGGGAGGCTGCACTGGCCTAAACACTAGCTCGAGGTAGATATGTTCCTCGGCGAATACGAATATAAAGTTGATAGTAAAGGTAGATTGCCTCTGCCGCCTAAGTTCAGACCAGAGCTGGGGGCAGAGTTAATGCTTACCAAAGGGGCAGAAAAATGCATTGTCGTCTACCCAGCTGCCGAATGGCACAAATTGGCTGATACTCTGGCCCCTCGGGCCGTGCCATCAAGCAAAATAAGGAAATTGAACCGTAGTATCTTTGGTACAGCTTTTAGCCTTTCGCTCGATGGCCAAGGAAGGATAGCCTTACCATCACTACTACGCAATTATGCTGAAATAGGCGACACTGCCATTGTAGTCGGTCTTAACAACTATATTGAAGTATGGAACCCCAGTCTGTGGAATTCGGAAAAGGCAGCAACTGAAGAGCAAGTGTGGCAAATCATAGAGAGCCTTGAGGCACAGCAATGAGTTTAACTATGACTCTACCAATTCATACGCCGGTGCTATTTAATGAAACCTTGGAGGCACTACAAGTCCAACCTGGGAAACACTATGTTGACTGCACTCTCGGCTCAGGTGGTCATGCCAAAGCAATTCTGGAAATGATTCAGCCTAATGGTCAACTTCTAGGCATTGACGCTGACCCTGAAGCCATTGAGATAGCCAGGACCAGGCTAGCAAAATACACTGATTCAACCATTATAGTAAATGATAACTTCGCTAATCTAGAGAACATCTGTAGAGAAAACAATTTCTTTCCCGTCCACGGAATCCTTTTCGACCTTGGCATCTCTTCGATGCAGCTCGATATCGCCGAACGCGGCTTCAGTTTCCAGCGTGAAGGCCCGCTGGATATGCGTTTTAATCCAACTCAAGAATTAACTGCCGACAATATCGTCAATACTTTCCCTGAAGACAAACTGGGCCAACTCATCAGGACTTATGGTGAAGAGCGTCATAGCCAACGGATAGCCCGGTATATCACAAAAAGCCGCCCCATAAGCAGCACCTTACAACTAGCGCGCATAATAGAAAAAGCGATCGGCAGCCAACGAGGTAGAATCCACCCAGCCACCAAGACTTTTCTAGCTCTACGCATCGCCGTCAATCGTGAATTAGAAAACCTAGCCACAGCCTTAAAGCAAACAATTAATTGTCTCGACCATGGAGGCAGACTGGTAGTTATCAGCTACCATTCGTTAGAAGACCGCTTAGTCAAGCAATTCATGACGCGTGAAACCAAGGGGTGTCTCTGCCCGCCAAGTGCTCCAGTCTGCCAGTGTGGACATACGCCGAGGTTAAAAATAATATCAAGGAAGGTTGTCGCACCATCCCTGAACGAAACAAAATCTAATCCTCGCAGTCGTAGCGCCAAGCTCAGAGTAGCTGAACGCCATTAATTAAGAAAACTGAGTTATAAGAGACAAATCAAAAAATAAAATCAAAGGAGGGAAACAACGATGAAGAAGATTATTTCAGCTATTGATGTTGGCACAACCAAGATATGCACTATTATTGGC
>VGNY01000097.1 GCA_016865895.1 Chloroflexota bacterium
CCACCTCTTGGCCAATTGCACCGCCCGTTTGAAACCTTCCTTTTTCTTAAAATCTCTGACTAGAAACTTTTCACCACCAATCTCCTGCCCTATCTTGTTGATTGCCTGTGCGGACTTGTGAGGACTAATGGTTAAAGTAGTAGTGAAAGCATCAGCTCCACAAGATATCAGATACTCATAAGTCTTCTCCAACCGCAGCCTGTAACAAACCTGGCATCTCTTGCCACTCTCAGGCTCGTGTTCCAGAGAGTTAGTCATTTTGAGCCATTCCTCTGGCGTGTAAGGCCCAGCCTCCAGCAAGAAATTCAATTTCTGAGCCACTTTATAAGCGGCTCCTAATCTTCTTTGAAACTCCAGGACGGGATGAATGTTTGGATTATAGAAAAAACCGATAACCTGATGTCCTTCTTCAGCTAACGCCTCCACGGCACCGGCGGCGCAAACTCCACAACATATATGCAGGACTACCTTCACGACTCAGCCTTTCGGGCTCGCATTAAGCCCAGCATGATGAATAAACCTAAAGCCAGGCTTGCAGCACAAGCGAGGAACATTGTTTCAAAATCGCTTCTTTCGGCTACAAACCCCATAGTTGTCGGCCCGGCAGCCAAGCCGACCTGAAAGAAACAAGTAGGTATAGACATTGACAGCCCTCTTCCCTCCACTGGAGAAAAGTCGGCTGCCATAGCCAGGCTCGCTGGCATAGCTATCCCCATGCCGACACCAAAGATAACACCTATAATTATGAACTGCGTCAGACCACGGAAAAAGGAAAACAAAGATACAGCTACAGCGCTCACCGCTAGACCGCCGATAAGCAGCAACTTCCTATCCATCCTGTCCGCTAATCTCCCGGCTGGAGCCCGCAATAGAGCCGAGCTGGCATACACTGCAGTGATAATCGAGCCGGCATCAGCCTCAGTTATGCCAAAACCCCTGCCATAAAGAGGGATGTAGCTGGCAATCGTACCTGAGCCGACGGCAATAAACATTGGGGCTAACAGGACAGCAATCACCAGCGGATGCCCCAGCCAACCCCAGGATGAACTGGCTCTACCGGGCAAAGCCGTTGGTCGCTGGGCAAGGGCACCAAGCCGACAAAAAATAACAACCAGACCCAATAATGACACAGCGCTGCAGCCATAAAAAGCAGCATCGAAATCGAAGTAGCCTGCTAAAAAGCCTCCAGTTATCGGTCCCGCCATTAGGCCTAGTTGCAGTGATGCTGTGTACCAGCCTATAGCTTCGCCCCGGTTCGCTTCTGGGGTCAAATCAACCACCAGTGCAATTGCTGCGGGCAGAAAAGCCGCTGCCGCTAAACCATGGACCGCTCTGACCAAGATGAGCTGCTCAGGATTGCTGGCCAGAGGATAGAGCAACGGAGCCGCAGTAAATATAGCCAGGCCACCGACCAAAAGGTTGTGTCGGCCAAATTTATCAGAGAGGATACCGAATGGAATCAAAAGGAAAGCAGTGACATAGGAGATGGTGGCTACTATCAACCCAACTTCGGCTACTGTGGCACCTAGTTCAGCCGCATAAAGAGGTATTACCGGAAACAAAAAACTAAAACCGGCAAACCCAACAAAAGCTACTATATAAAGTGTGACAAGTGTAAAGGAATTTTTCAACCTGATTCCCGTGGCTATACACTTTATCACAAAAACCTATCACGACAAAACCCAAATGGCGACTCTAAAGGGTCACAGCTACAAGCCGAATTCCCTCTCTCGATGGGCGAATATTAAGGTGAGGATGAACTCTGAACACCTCTTTAGCGTATCTATGCACACCACGCTAAAGAAAGCATTAATAGACGGTGCGTTATCGGAGCATGCGCCCTATATTTGAGTAACCCACTATCTTTGATTAAGTTATTTGTAATATAATCTTCTGGCAAATAAAACAATGAAGGGCGATTGAGATTGCTTAACTTGTCATTGCGAGGAGTCCTTCCGCGGAAGGACGACGTGGTAATCCCGGTTCCCTTCTCTGTCATTCTGAGGAGCGGAGCGACCGAAGAATCTCGGAGGGAGATAAATGGAGATTCTTCCCCTTTACTTCGTTCAGGGTCAGAATGACGTAAAGCGAAGGGCTCGCAATGACAGGGAGAATAACTCAACAGCCTCGGCACTTTAGAGAAACCGAACAGGAGGAAATTGAGGAAAATGGACGTCATCGAGGCGATTAAGGCAAGATATAGTGTGCGGGCTTACAAGCCCGAGCCTGTTCCAAAAGAAGTCCTTACCGAGCTTATGGAGACAGCACTCCGAGCGCCTTCCTGGGCAAATACCCAGAGCTGGGAGTTCGCCATCGTCGGCGGCCAGGTGATGCGGGAACTCGAGGAAGTCCTGGGGGCTAAGGCAGCAGCCCAGGATGAAAGATACCCCGATATCCCACGACCGGAGTGGCCGTCACCATATCAGGAGCGGCGCCGAGAGCTGGGAAACCAAATCTACCGACTAATGGGCATAGGCCGTGATGATATGGACAAACAGTTGCAGTGGTTTGTTCACATGTATCGCTTTTTCGATGCGCCTAACGCCATCATCGTCTACACCAATAGGGGCCTCAGCGAATGGGCACTACTGAATATCGGCTTAATTGTCCAGTCCATAGCCCTGGCTGCAGTGAATTATGGGTTGGGGACGACAATCCTCGCCTCCAGCGTCAGTTATCCAGATGAAATAAAGCATTTACTGAACATTCCCGATACCAAACAACTGGTGCTGGCTATCGCCATCGGCTATCTAGATTTGGAGGCCAAAGTGAACAAGTTCCGCAGCAACCGCGTACCCCTTGACTCGGTAGTCACCTGGCATGGCTTTTAGTGTACAGTGGCAATATACATGAGTCTCTTTACGCAATATTACGTTTCAAAAAGAAGAAGGGCCGAACATTAGTAAATATATTAATTGCCTAGCAGTGCTATAATAGGAACAGCCCCCTAAAGGGGGCTGTTTTCAGCCAGCGTTACTCACAGCTGGCGTTGTTAGCGTTATTATATAACATGTTTAAGCAGCTGTCAATACCACTTTGACATCATGAAGGCGGAAAGAGTAATAGCATACGTAGATGGTTTCAATCTCTATTTCGGCTTAAGAGATAAGGGCTGGCATCGTTACTACTGGTTGAATATCAAACTGCTCTGCCAAAATCTAATCAGAAGCCCTCAGCACCTGATTTTGGTCAAGTATTTTACATCGCGAATCAAGTCTCCACCAGATAAGAAAAGAAGACAATCTATTTTCATAGACGCACTTAACACTATCTCTGGCATGAAACTATACTACGGTAAATATGAGTCATTCCCTGTCGAATGCGAGAGCTGTGGTTATAAAGGCAAAGTTCCGGAGGAGAAGATGACAGACGTACAAATTGGCGTGGAAATAGTGTCAGATGCCTACCAAAATAATTTCGACACAGCGTTGCTGGTCTCTGGAGACATTGATTTAGTGCCATCCATCGAAATGATTAAATATAAGTTTCCTAATAAACGAGTCATTGTCGTATTTCCACCAATGCGCAGCTCTGATGAGCTTCGTGGTGTCGCTCATGGGTACATTCACATTACGGAGCAAGTGCTCAAGAAAAGTTTACTACCCGAACAGATAGCCACAGTAGGTGGTTATATACTGGAACGTCCGTCTAAATGGCGTTGACACCATGGCCGTATGACGTAGCTTTTGAAATAAGGTAAAACTAACGTGAAATGTGGGAAAGTATATTTGATGGGGGCTGGGCCGGGTGACCCTGGCCTGATTACGGTGAAGGGGCTGGAGCGCCTCCGGAAAGCTGACGTGGTCATCTACGACCGGCTGATTGATGATAGCCTGCTTGAACAGGCTTGCCCTGAGGCAGAAAAGATATATGTGGGCAAGGGGCGAGGTTGCCATGCCCTGGAGCAGAAGGAGATTAACCTGCTGATGGTGAGCAAAGCCAGGGAGGGCAAAATAGTGGTCAGGCTGAAAGGTGGCGACCCCTTCGTTCTAGGGCGGGGTGGCGAGGAGGCAGAAATACTGGCGGCTAACAACATTCCCTTTGAGGTGATGCCGGGAGTATCCTCAGCCTATGCTGTCCCGGCTTATGCCGGCATCCCCATGACGCATCGCCGCCTGGCTTCCTCATTTACCGTCATCACCGGCCACGAAGACCCGGAAAAAGGTATGTCAAGCATCGCCTGGGATAAAATAAGCACGGGCAGCGATACCCTGGTCTTCCTCATGGGAATGGGGAGTCTGGCAAAGATAGTCCGCCAGTTGATTAAGAACGGCAGGTCACCGTCAACCCCCATAGCGGTGGTAAGTCAGGGCACCAGCCCAGAGCAGCGGACGGCAGTCGGAACACTAGAAGATATTATCAACCTAACCAAGAAAGCAGGCTTTGAGCCTCCAGCGGTGATAGTGGTCGGCGAAGTGGTCAGGCTGCGGGAGCACCTCCGCTGGTTCGATAACCTGCCTCTTTTCGGCAAGCGAGTCCTGGTCACCAGAGCCGAGTATCAGGCCAGTGAATTGAGCAAGCTCTTGCTGGAATGCGGAGCTATGCCTATCCAGATGCCGGTTATCAGAATCAGCCCACCGCCCACGTGGAAGGAGCTTGACCAAATTATACTGAATCTGAAGAGCTATGGCTGGATTATCTTCACCAGCGTTAATGCTGTGGAGATGTTCTGGAAAAGATTAAATTCCATGAATTTAGATTCTCGGTGGCTCAGTGGTATCAAAATCGGAGCTATCGGCCCAGCCACATCTAAAGCTCTCGCGGAAAAAGGCATCCATCCCGATTACGTACCAAAAATATACACCAGCCAGGGTTTCCTTGCAGAACTGAAAAAGGCGGATATTGCCGGATGTCGAGTTCTTCTACCCCGTGCCGATATAGCTGGCAACGAATTGACTGACGGAATTATCAAGCTCGGAGCTACAGTCAAGCAGATAACCGCCTACAAAACTGCCATCTCAACCAAGGGCGTCTCGCAAGGGAAAAGGATGCTTTTAAGAGGCGAAATCGATGTTATCACCTTCACCAGCGCCTCGACAGTAAACAGTCTGTTGGCTATACTGGGGCAGGAATGGGAGGTTATAAAACAAGTCAAGCTGGCGTGCATCGGCCCGAACACAGCCGCAGCTCTTACTCACAAAGGATTAAAAGCTGACATTGTGGCTGCAGAACACACCATACCCGGGCTGGTGGAGGCCATAGAGCAGCATTTTAAGGGATGATTACAGCGATGAGAGAAGATGACAGAGATAGGGGTAGGGATCCGCTGACGGAGAGGATAATCGCAGCTTGTTATCAGGTTCATAATGAGCTTGGGCCTGGGTTTGTGGAGCGGATATATCTATCAGCACTTAAAGTTGCCCTAAAGAAATTAGAGCTAAAATATGAGGAAGAGAAAGAGTTTGAGGTTTCATTTCAGGGAGAAAAAATTGGCAAATTCAGGACTGACCTAGTTGTCGAGAATAAGGTGATTGTGGAATTAAAAGCCCTTGAAGTCAGAATACCAAAAATCTTTGAGTCGCAAGTCATTTCCTACTTGAAAGCTTCAGGCTTAAGTGTGGGATTACTGGTTAATTTTGGCAACAGGAGCTGTGAAATCAGGCGCTTGATGAATCACCCCGATAATCACCGTAATCTATAATAATCTCTGTAATCAAGGAGAAAACAATGAGTAGTTTTCCGCAATCACGGCTGCGACGGCTCCGACACATTGAAGCACTGCGGGCATTGGTTCGCGAGACCAGGGTTGAGGTCGGAGACCTGATTTACCCTCTGTTTGTGGTGGAAGGCAATAAAATAAAGCAGGAAATAAGCTCAATGCCCGGTATCTGTCGCTACTCTCCCGACCTGCTACCTAAAGAAGTTGAAGACATAGCTAAACTCGGCATTACAGCGGTAATACTCTTCGGCATACCAAAGAAGAAAGATGAAGTCGGCTCCTCGGCCTATCACCCTAAGGGGGTCATCCAGCAAGCAATACGCGCCATCAAAAAGACAACGCTTGACTTGTTAGTGGTCACTGACGTCTGTCTCTGTGAATATACCAGCCACGGTCACTGTGGTTTTGTGGTGGACGGCTACGTTGACAACGATAAGACCCTGGAACTACTGGCAAAAACAGCTTTGTCTCATGCTGAAGCTGGCGCTGATATAGTAGCTCCCTCAGATATGATGGACGGGAGAGTAAGGGCAATCCGGCAAGCGCTGGACAAAAACGGATTTCAAAACACGCCCATTCTTGCTTATGCGGCAAAATACGCCTCTGCCTTCTACGGGCCTTTCCGCGAAGCTGCAGAATCAGCACCGCAGTTCGGTGACCGCCGCTCTTACCAGATGGACCCACCTAACTGGCGAGAGGCTCTACGTGAGGTAGAGCAGGATATCGCTGAGGGGGCAGATATAGTCATGGTGAAGCCGGCACTGCCCTACCTGGATGTGATACGAAAGGTGCGTGACACCTTCAACCATCCACTGGCCGCTTACAGCGTTAGCGGAGAATACGCTATGGCGAAAGCAGCGGCACAGCAAGGCTGGCTGGACGAGAAGGGGATAGTACTGGAAATGCTCACCGCCATCAAGAGGGCTGGGGCTGACATTATAATAACCTACTACGCCAAGGAAGTAGCCAAGTGGTTATAAATTATTTGCCACCCTGAACAAATTTGTCACCCTGAACGAAGTGAAGGGTCTAGATTCTTCAAGGAGTGTACTCAAGGCTGTATGAGATTCTTCCCGATGAATCGGGATAAATCGGGAGCAGAATGACAGAAGGAAGGGCTCAGGATGACAGGTGGCATTTGGTAGATGAGTTCTGATATGAAGCAATTCAGCCGTTCTGAACGACTTTTTAGAGAAGCACAACACCACCTGCCCGGAGGCGTAAATAGTCCGGTGCGAGCTTTCAAGGCAGTTGGCGGTACTCCGCTATTTATTAAACGAGGTCGAGGCTCGAGAATTTATGACGAGGATGGCAATGAATTCATAGATTATGTGTGCTCCTGGGGTCCGCTGATTTTAGGCCATTCTCATCCCCAAGTAGTAAAAGCCGTCAAAAAGGCAGTAGAGCGTGGCTCAAGCTTTGGCGCTCCAACAGAACTGGAGACGACGCTAGCAAGAATGGTGTGTGAAGCTATGCCCTCCATCGAGATGATGCGATTTGTTAACTCAGGCACAGAAGCCACAATGAGCGCTATCCGCCTTGCCCGAGCCTTCACCAGCAGGAATAGAGTAGTCAAATTCTCTGGCTGTTATCACGGTCACTCGGATGGGTTGTTAGCCAAGGCGGGGTCAGGGATGGCTACGCTGGGCATACCCAGTTCCCCCGGTGTACCTGCTACAGTGACTGCCGATACACTGGTCGCCCCTTACAACAACCTCAAGGCAGTAGAACAACTTTTCAATAACTTCGCCTCTGACATCGCCGCTGTAATAGTCGAGCCGATAGCTGGCAACATGGGTGTGGTGCTGCCAAAGCCCGACTTTCTAAAGCATCTCCGCAGTTTAACTCATGAATACGGAGCAGTGCTCATCTTCGACGAAGTCATAACCGGCTTTCGAGTTGCTTATGGTGGCGCCCAAGAGCTTTACGGAATAAACCCAGACCTGACCTGTCTAGGGAAGATTATCGGCGGTGGATTACCGATAGGAGCTTACGGCGGCAGAAAAGATATCATGGAAATGGTGGCACCTTTAGGGCCAGTGTATCAGGCCGGGACATTGGCTGGAAATCCTATAGCCATGACCGCTGGCATCGAAACCCTCAAGATTTTAGGGAAAACCGGAGTTTATGATGAGCTTGACAGAAAGTCATCACTTCTTGAAAAAGGCATCATCCAAGCTGCAACCAAAGCCAACATAGATATACAACTCTCCCGCATAGGCTCAATATTCACCGTATTCTTCACCAAAGAGCAGGTCACCGACTATGAAACTGCGGCTAAAGCAGATACCAAGCTTTACGCTAAATTCTTTCATCAGATGTTGTCTCACGGCGTATATTTGCCGCCTTCGCAGTTCGAAGCCGCCTTTGTCTCCGTGGC
>VGNY01000098.1 GCA_016865895.1 Chloroflexota bacterium
ACGGCTCGACCTTAATATCTATGCCAATCAGCCCTAATACTCCATATTCCAGGGCCAAGTGCTTGAGCTCACGGCTCATAATATAAGCGTTCACACCGTCAGCAAAGGCCTGTAAGTTGGACAGGCATTCGGCATCGTAACTCTCCGCTTCCTTCTCAGCCACATGTCTCCAGCCAACGCTACGTATAAAAATATCCGTAGGCATTAGGCTGGCTTTTCTGCCAGTAAGCTCCTGGATTCTCCCACTGGCAGTATGTCGCCAGAACTCCATTTGCCACCATCTATCTTGCGCTTGTACATATCCCTGCGCAAGAAACAAATCGTACATATTTTGGGCATAGATGTGGGGGATGCCCCATTCATCACGAAATACTTCAACCGTGTCTCGTAACCCAGCTACACGCAATTCACCATCAAGTTGCGGCAATGGCCCCCGGGTCAGATCATAAAAGAAGTACCAGCATCCACCCACCAGCAATACAACCAAACCGAGGACTACCGCAAGACAGGCAACCAGAATGCTTCTCTTGTTTCTCTTCTTGGCCATCATCAACCTCCTTTGAATTATATTTGGTAACTATCCCTTGACACCACGTATTGATTGTGATATAATACGTGTATAAGGGGGATAGAATGAAAGACAATTTGATAGCCAAGTATACGGTTGAAGATTTTGAGAGGGAATTCCCAAATGATGATGCCTGCCTTGAGTGGTTGAAAAACTATCGATTTCCGAATGGTATTCATTGCCCTATTTGCGACAAGATAACTAAGCGCCATAAGATTACAAACAGACATTGTTACAAGTGCGACAATTGTGGCCATGAAGTCTATCCAACATCTGGAACAATATTTCATAAGTCTTCCACACCCCTTAAGATTTGGTTGGAGGCCATTTTTTGGATGTCTGCAACTAGGTCTGGACATTCTGCTAAAGAGCTTCAACGCAAAACTGGTGTAACCTACAAGACAGCTTGGCGTATGTTCAAAGAGATTCGCAATCTTCTTGATGAAAAGTACCCAACGTTCATGGGCGAGGTTGAGGTTGATGAGACTTATATTGGTGGCATTAGGCGAGGTACTCGTGGTCGTGGGGCCCAAGGGAAAACTGCCGTTGCCGGTATCATACAGCGAAAAGGCAACATCGTTACCAAAGTTGTTCCCAATGTGAAGCGATCCACGATTACACCAATTATTACAAGCAACGTAGCCAGAGACACCATTATTTATACTGATGAATTCCCTACCTATGACCATCTGACATATATTGGTTTCAAGCATGAGAGAATCAACCATAGAGCCAAGCAATACGTTAGAGGTAGGGCACATACCAACAACATTGAGGGGTTTTGGTCTCAAGTTAAGCGTGGTATTTCTGGTGTCTATCATTCTGTGTCACCCAAATATCTACAATCCTATTTGAACGAATACGCCTTTAGGTATAATCATCGCAAAGACGAGATTCCTATGTTTAAGCTGTTCCTGAATCAGATTTAGATTCATTGTCTGATTGTTTCTTAACCGGTTGTGCTGCTCTTTTTATGATAGCATGGAATTGTTCTCTCGTAATGCCCTCGCTCTTATCGACTTTTTCACTTCCCATGTAACAATCTACGTATTCATCTATACTTTTCCGCATTCTATTGACCTCCGTAGCGGATTCATCTAACTGATTTTCGAGACGCAATAAACTCTCAAGGTCTTCTTCTGACAATTTGGGAGTTTTTATCCTAGCCAATTCAGTGAAAGGTAAGCTGGCACGTGCTGAACCGAGAGAATAGTTCATAATTACTCTAAGGTATCTATCGCTTTTCAGTAGTGATTGAAGGTACGACGCTGGATAATCACCAGACCTAGGTCTAAATACAACATAAGCGGGGCTGACGAGCATACCATCTAGGTATGACGGCACTATACCAATGCTGCCAATATTAACTCGATAAGGATTGTAAACCAAATCGCCCTTGCGTACTCTCTTATACTTTTGTGTAAACTCGTAACCCAAAAGCACGCCACCAAGGAATACGCCATTTTGAGACACTTCCAATATTCCCCATAACTGGTCAGGGCTTTGCCTTGGGTCAATCTTGTCCTTAACTTCTTTAATGATGCCATCGCCCAATTGATTAAGGTCGCCCTCAATATTCGGGACATCTTCCATATAATAAAATGGTCGCAGGTTCCATTTGCCACTAGCCTCTATAACATTCCTGTCAACAATGTTGGCCTGGGCTTCGATGATTTTAGGCTCGTCATATTCACTGAGTAACCTTTTCAAGTCGCTGTCACCCTGCCTAGGCTTCCTTTTAGTATTCAGTTCAAAGCCATCATTGTATACTACAAAGAAGTAGACGTGTTTGAATTGTCCTCCTTTTCTAAAGTAGATTATGTTAGTTTTCGTGGGTGTATAGGGCATAAATACACCACGAGGTAAGGATACAACAGAAAAATTTTTTGCCCCTCGCATAATCATTTCTCTAGTCTTACCAATAACCCCACCATCATAAAGGAATGTTTCGGGAACGATAACTGCTGCTCTGCCATCAGGCTTTAAGGCTCGCCAAATATGCTGTACACAAACTGAGTCACCTTTCTTAGTAGGAATATCGTAGTAACTACCAAACTTGGTGCTTTGGGAATATGGTATGTTAGACAAGACAATGTCATACTCGCTATCTACAGGATTTTTGAGGCTGTCGATTTGTTCGATATTGGAGTGACCATCTTCAAACAAAATCATATTCATCCGAGCTATACGGGCTGTCGATGTAAATTCTCGGCCGTATACTGTTCTTTCCCTAAGCGCTTTTAGAATAGCCTTATTTTCAATGTTGACACGCAATGACAGATACTTAAATGCCTCAAGCAAAAACCCACCAGTTCCACAAAAAGGATCATAGATGGTCTCACCAAAAATAGGCTTAACCAAATTTACCATAGTGCGAACGATGTGCCGAGGTGTGAAATATTCTCCTAAGTCTTTATTGCCATGAGTAACACTTTTCAGGAAATATTCAAAGGCATCACCTTTTACATCAGTATCGGTGGCCAGAAAGTTTATCTGGCCAATTGTCTTAACAATCTCTTGCAATGTTGCTGGATTGCGTATTGCCAACTGTGGGGAAAAAATCTCGCCGTACTGTTCTGCTATTTTAGGCCATACCGAGTCATGCACGAAGGTATATAAGTCATCATCATTAGATTCATACTTCTTACTGAAATAACTCCAACAATATTTTTCATCGATTTTTCTTGGTATGCCTCGGTGTTCATTCAATCTCTCTGATTCATCCTGAAGTTTAAGAAACAATATCTCGGCAAATGCTGAGAAACGCTCATAGCCATGTCGTAAACCATCCTCACGAAGCAGATTGTTTGTGGCCTTGAATATGGATAGTAACTCATCACGTGTGTACTTTATCCCCTTTGGAGCCGATAGTAATTCTGCACCCTCTCTGACAAAACGCAATGCCATGAATTGGTCAATGAAGTCCTGTAGTTCCTCACCGTCAACCTTCAATGGCCTATCTTGGAATATGTGTTTTGCAGTAACGAATGTATCATTGAAAGCAAAAGCCAGTGGCGCATTTAATGGCTTTGCATAACGCTCAATGGCTTGTCCCATTGCAGTGTCAAGGTCTTCACCTGGACGCTTGGCCTCAATTACACCTATGGGATTTGTAGTATTGGTTTCATATAACACATAGTCAGGATTTTTCCCGCTAAACAAGGCATTCTGCTGGTCTGTTCTAGCCTGCCCTTGTGTTACATCACACTTCGGGTCTTTTTCATTAAGATTCCAATGCAGATTCATTAAGCGAATGTTGATTTGATTGCGTGTATGTTCCTCCAGTGGTGGACGAATCATAGAGACACCCCCTCTCTCTCTGTTGTGTGTAAGTTCTACAGTGATATAATCTAACATGACACCTTTACCTTATGTACGTGTAAAGAGGGGATAGTTACCTTATATTTTACACTTAAACTCTGCTATCTCAAGCAAGTCCAATAATCCTTAAGGTATTCCTTCACTTGTTGCACTACCCTCTCTGTTTCCGTAAGGCCAAGATCACCTATGAAGCGCTGAGGTATAGGTTCCACCTCCTCGATTGCAACCTCAAAATTTGCCAAGCCTGCTATTAGCGCCAACCAGGCATATGCTAGAATTTGCTCGTTATATCCTGATGCAATCAGGTCAATGACTCTGTCACCGCAAATTTCTGACAACTTTCGTACCCGTTCCCCAATCATACGAAAGCCCTTCAATGGCAAACCCAAACTGGTCAGCCCATCATCGAGATAAGGATCAGAGCCACCGTTTCTCACAATAATCTGAGGCTTGAATTCTCGTGTCACAGGCTCTATTATGGACTCAAAAACAAGACGGTACGAATCGTATCCGGCGTTCACTGGCATTGGGATGTTGATTGTGTAGCCTTCTCCCTGCCCAGAACCAATCTGTTGAACAAAACCTGTGCCCGGATAAATGGTCTTAGGGTCCTGATGGATATCGATAAACAAGACGCGCGACTCATCATAAAAATATTCACAGGTGCCATTACCGGCGTGTGCATCGGTATCCAGAATCAATATTTTCCTAAATTTGTATTGCTGCAATAAGTAGAGGCCACAAAAAGCTACATCGTTGTAAAGGCAGAAGCCTTCCCCATATGAGCGCTTAGCATGATGTAACCCGCCACCGACCGACACTACCTTGCCATAATGACCGGCTTGCACCAGGTCGCAAGCCATCTTGGCTTGACCGACCACCAACCGCGCAGCTTGCTCAATTTTGCCAGGTTTACCCACTGGTAAATTATCCAAACTGTGAAATTTGGAAAACTGCCCCGGATAGGTCAGGCCTAAGTTCGCAGCCTTGTAATATTCCCTGGTGAACTCGATATATTCCTTGTCACAAATTAAGAGTAGGTCATTTTCAGTAGCAGCATCGGCAGCAATAATCTTGTAGCTGCCATCTTCCGGTAAGCTGTCACGTAAGAACGCAGGGAACCGTACATAACGATCGCCTCTGAAGGGATGTCCTGGTCCAAAGTCATACTCCTTCAATTCCTCTCGGCAAAGTATCCCAATCGCCATTTTCTCTCCACCTAGCGATTGTGCTCTTTGTATCGCACCAGGACTCACATATTACATTAGGATTACGGAAATAACAAGCAGACCGATTACAGCTTCGGACTCAGATTGTCAAACCAGGCATGTTGTGATACTATATCGAACGGCAAAGTACTACATCTGCATACTACTGATGCAACGAACGACTAAAGACTAGGAGAACCCGCCATGAATTTTGACCTCACCGATGAGCAAGTCCTGTTTCGCAATATGGCACGGGAGTTTGCCGAAAGGGAAATTATCCCTGTAGCCTCAGAGGATGACCAGAAGGAATACTATCGACCAGAAATCACGAAGAATATGGCTAAATTGGGGCTGCTTGGTGCACCTCTTCCCCAAGAATTTGGAGGACTAGGCACTGATTCTATAAGCTATGCTCTTATTTGCGAGGAGATCGCCCGGGCTTCAGCGTCTGTTTTTACTACCACCCTAACAGTCCACATTTCGCTATTCCAGATGCCGATTCTGAAATGGGCCAACGACACACTTAAGCAGAAATATCTCCCAAAGACGACCAAGGGAGAATTGCTAGGATGCTTTGGCATGACAGAACCCAACGTTGGCAGCGACTCTGCGAGCATAGAGACAATGGCAACGCAAAGCGGAGACTGCTGGGTGCTTAACGGCAACAAGATGTGGATCTCCAATGGTGGCATAGCAGATATCGCACTGGTGCTTGCACAGACCGACAAATCGAAGAAACACCGAGGTATTGCCGCCTTCTTGGTAGAACGCAATATGCCCGGCTTCTCTAGCAAGGACATCCATGGCAAACTGGGTCTGAAATCGTCAAACACTGCCGAGCTCATGTTCCAAGACTGCCGTGTGCCTGCCGAAAACATGATTGGGCAAATAGGCGATGGTTTCAAGGTAGGCATGTATGCACTGGACAACGGGCGTATGAGTACTGGAGCTGCTTGCGTGGGAATAGCACAAGCTAGCATCGATGCTGGCACCAAATACGCTCAAGAGCGGATACAATTTGGCAAGGCTATAGCTAATTTTCAACTCGTTCAGGAAATGATCGTAGAGACCATTGTTGAGACTGAGGCAGCCAGGTTCTTGGTGCACCGGACAGCACACCTGAAAGATAAGGGAGAACCCTTTACCAGAGAGGCTTGCATGGCCAAGTATTACGCTGCCGAGGTAGCCGTTAGGGGCGCTATTAAGGCCATCAAGGTTCACGGTGGCTATGGATACTCCAATGAATACCCGGTAGAGCGGTATTACCGTGATGCCATGGGCCTTTGTCTCTACGAGGGAACCGGCGAGATTCAGAAGCTTATCATCGGCCGAGAATCTTTGGGCACTCCGGCTTTTGTATAATAAACCAACGCCCTTGGAACCAATACCTGCTCTCAGTACCACTAGCAAAGGAGGCCGTCTTGGCTCATAGAGAAATATTCTGGAACATCACTCACGAGTACATAATGTACATATTGTCTGCCATCGCGGTAGCCTTCGTTGCCTATGCCATATACAAACACTACAAGTTATGGCATATCGGAAAAGCTGATGACCGTTCCAAAAACATAGCCAAGCGAGTATGGGCATTCATCATCACTGGATTAGCCGACGGATTAGGTCACCGACGATTCCTCAAGGAGCCTTATCCGGGTATCATGCATCTTCTAATCTTTTGGGGCTGCTTGGTGCTACTTCTTGCCGCTGCAGTCGATGCCACAACACACTATCTCAACATACACTTAGAGGGCAATATCTACCTCTGGTTTTCCTTCATAGTTGACATCTCTGGCATTCTAGTGCTTATTGGCGTTTTCATAGCTATTTACCGTCGATATGTCCAGAAACCAGATAGGCTGAACACGATTCTCGATGACGGAATTATTCTCTCACTAATCGCAGTTGTAATCATCACCGGCTATATTATCGAAGGATTAAGGATAGCTGTTACAGAATTGGAAATCCATCCTGAGTGGGCCGTTTGGTCACCTGGTGGCTATGTCTTCGCCAAGGCATTCGCAGGATTAGATGAGAACAGTTCACTCATCTTGCACCGGTGGCTTTGGTGGTTTCACGCTATCTTGGTCGATGCTGCGATTATATATGTAGCCCTCTCGTACTCAAAGCTTCAGCACATTATCATATCACCGCTAAATGCCTTCTTTCGAAACACAGGACCAGTCGGCGTACCTGCACCTATCAACATCGAGACTGCAGAGACCCTGGGCGTGGGAGAAATCAAAGATTTCACCTGGAAACAGCTACTCGATCTCGATGCTTGTACCAACTGTGGCCGCTGCCAGGACGCTTGCCCTGCATATCTAAGTGAGAAACCACTATCACCACGCAAGCTAACACAAGACCTCAAAGCCCAGTGGCTAAAAACATCGCAATTCAAGGCTGGTGACAGTGAAGGCCTGCCGCCTCTGGTCGGTGGCGCCGTAACTGAAGACGAGTTCTGGGCTTGCACCACTTGTGCCGCTTGCCAGGAGGCCTGTCCTGTTTTCCTGGAGCATATCGTCAAGATTCTCGACCTCAGGCGAAATGTGGTTATGATGCAAAGCAAGATGCCCGAAAATGTCCAGCTCATGCTGCGAAATATGCAGAGCAGGGGACATCCGTGGGTAGGAGCTCAATCGTTGCGCCTTAGGGGAGATTGGACGACTGGTCTGGGACTCAAGACACTGGCTGAAAATAGCAATGTTGATATGCTCCTGTGGGTCGGCTGCACCGGCGCCCTTTGTGACCGCAACGTTGAAGTCACGCTATCGCTGGTGAAGGTACTAAAAGCTGCCGGCATTGATTTCGGCATACTTGGT
>VGNY01000099.1 GCA_016865895.1 Chloroflexota bacterium
CAAGGATATTTTGAGTCTCATGATGGAGGTGGTCTAAACCTCATAGTTATACGGGATACCCAGTCGTCAAGAAAAAGATTTTACTGGGAAGGGGGAGATTTTTTCTTGACTTTCAGTTTCAAAGATGGCTTTTTATCATTGCGCCCTTCGTAGGCGGTATCCTAGCTGCAGTTCTCTGGAAATACGTATTCGATAAGGCATAAATACATTCATTCTTGATGATGATAGCTCACCAAGGAGCTGTTGCAGATAGGGCGCCTTGGTGGCTGATCATTCTTATTGTTTTGTCTTCAGGGTAGTACAGTCGATTATGAGGTCGTACATATGGTCGACTTTACAACGCTTTATCCTGAAGTTAGAACTCCATTTCTTTTAAGTCCTTGCTTATTATCAGCTTGGGTTCAGTAAGCTGTTGAACGTAGTCAACGCTTATACCGGGTGCAAGCTCTCTCAATTCTAGCCCTGCTTTGGTAATCTCAAGCAGGCATAAGCTGGTGATGATGGTGTTCACCACACCTTTTGCCGTAAGGGGCAAGGTGCATTGCCTTACAATCCGTGGCTTTCCGTTTCGGTCGGCGTGTTCGCAGATGACAGTGATGCGTTTGGCTCCGTATGCCAGGTCCATGGAGCCACCTATGGCTCCCAGAGGCTCCCCTTCAGTGCGCCAGTTGGCTAAATCACCCGACTCGGACACCTGGTAGGCGCCCAGAATAGCTACATCGAGATACCGACCGCGCATCATGACGAAAGCATCTATGGAATGGAAGAAGGATATGCCTGGCAGCAGGGTTATCGGCTGTGCCCCGGCATTGACCAGTTCCCAGTCCATTTCTTCTTCGCTGGCTATTGGCCCGAAGTTCAGTACCCCATTTTGTGAATGAAGTATAACACCATCCGGAGCGAAGTTTGCTACCTGGGTGGGTAATCCAATCCCTAAGTTAACGTACATACCCGGCTTCAGCTCTTTAGCCGCTCTCAAACATATAAGGTCTTTGGTTAGCCCTTCCATCGGTAACTGCTCGAAACTTTCTTTAAGGCTTAAGCCTTTTGCTGCTTAATTTTGATGCCTTTGTATACCCAATCTAGAGGTGCCTTTTCAGCTTTAACTACTTTGTTTACGAAAATACCCGGAGTAACTATAGCCTCGGGGTCAAGCTGGCCTGCCTCTACTACCTCGTCCACTTCAGCGATAGTGACCTTGGCTGCCATTGCCATAACAGGATTGTGACACCTGGCTGTCATTCGATAGACTAGATTTCCCAATCTGTCGCCCTTGTATCCTTTGATGAGAGCGAAGTCAAGTGGGAGGGCGTGTTCCAGGATGCACTCTTGTTCTCCGAAAGCTCGTTTCTCTTTGCCTTCTTCCACTACTGTACCGATGCCTATCGGACAATAGAGAGCGGGTATGCCGGCGGCGGCAGCACGCAGCCTCTCCACAAGATTTCCTATGGGTAACACTTCTACTTCTATTTCCCCCCTCAGGTATGGCTCACGGAGGGGATTTGGGGCAGATGGGTCAGCATATCGGGCAAAGGGCGTGATTGCTTTTCTGACACTGCCGGACTGAATCAAAAACTCGAATTGCCTAGGGCTGGTAGCAACCACGGTAAGCCCTTTGACCTTCCGCTTGGCTAAGGCAAGGACAAGTCTATATGGAGTGCCGGCAGCGCCGAAGCCTCCAATGCCCACTATAGCCCCATCAAATATGTTAGCTACTGCTTCAGAAACAGTGGCTACGACTTTGTTCACTGCTGGCGATTTACCTGTGTCCAACTGCCCTTGCACTAAACCGGCCTGAAATACTTGATATCGAGGATGTTGCCCTTGCGCTCGTCTTTAAATACAGCCTCTATTTGCATCCCTATTGTGATTTTGTCAAGGTCTACCTCGCCCAGTAGATGGCACAGTCCAGTATCAGCTCCGTCCAGTTGAATTATGCCGCAGGCGTAAGGAACATCTGCGGGCTGGTAACTCGGCGAATAAGTATAGTGGATAACGGTGTAGGTCAGAAGCGTACCCTTCGACGAAACCTCTACTAATTCGCTCAGGTTATTAAAGCATGCGGCGCAGACAGACCGAGGTGGCACGTACACCTTTTTACATTGGGGGCACTTTATCCCCATTATTTTTTTATTGTCCCTGAGTTGCCGATAAAACTCGCTGCCGGGAGCTCCGTAGTAATTGAAATAGGGGACGTAAAGTCGCCCGGGGACCATGTGTGGTGCGGTTATTTCTTCGCTTGTCATATTCAGCCTCACTGCTTAGTTGTTTCCCCTGTAGTTGCGAGGCTAAAGCCTCGCAACTACATTTATTCGTCTATTAACCTAAAATAGAGAATATCTGTCACCAGTCCCTTGCATTCGTGCTGTGGCTTCAACACCATTTCAACCCTGGCCCCTTCTGCCAATTTGGTCATATCTGGCTCTTCGAGATAATGCTGGAAAGTCACCCCCTCATCAAGCAGGATATTCCCGTGAATGTAAGGCTCTGGCTCTATTTTCCCGGTACTCGGGTTCATCTGAGGTGATTCGACCTTTTCCCATTCTATTAACTTTCCTTTGCCGGAGAGCTTCACCCAGTCAGGCCATTCCGGTGCTCTGACGTAGCATATCCCGCAGATGATTCTAGGCGGCAGCAGTAGGCGCTGGCATTTGGGACAGCGGCTAGCCCAGAGCTTTCCGTTATCCCTTAGCTCAGTCAGCCACCTGCCTAAATAGGGGCCGGCACTCCAATTAAAAGGTAGATTCATTAAATTTGAGGTGCCGAGGTATTCTGGCGACTCTTTTTTGTCCAAACTGTTCCTCACTTTAATCCGGAGATTTGCTGAGCAAATGTGCTACTGTCCAGCTGCTGCCACCCCAGGCCGTGGTGAAGGTTCTTTTGACTTCACGGCTAACCTGATGTGGCCCGGCATCGCCGCGAATCTGTAAGGCGGCTTCGGCCACTCTAATCATCCCGGTGGCTCCGATGGGGGTTAGTAGCAATTACGCCACCAGAGGGATTGACTGGGAACTCACCGTTGCGTTCGGTGGCACCCCGCTCAATAAGGTTGTATGCCTCTCCCTTTTCACAGAAATGGAAAGCCTCAGACCAGACCAGTTCTGCCCAGGTAGACGGCTCATAGATTTCAGCCAATGAGATATCGCGCCGTGGATTGGTTATTCCGTTTCGCTTGTATATTGTCAGTGCTGCCTTTTCCAGGTTCTCAAGGGAAACGGGGTCACCTCGATTGTAGCGAGTCTCATTGTGTACCTCGACCCAATCCTTGACCCAAACCGGCTTGTTGCTCAACTTCTTCGCCTTTTTCTCAGAGGCTACTATTATGGCGCAGGCACCTTCTGAGGTAGGACACATGTCTAGCTTTCTCAGCGGTGGTACCAGCATCTCAGATTTAAGCACATCGTCAACCGTTTTCAGGTTTAGCCTAAGATGGGCATGTGGGTTGAGACAGGCATTCCTATCTGCCTTCAGGCGAACCAGGGCGGCGTGTTCCTCAGTGGCACAGGACTCTTTCATGTACCAGTTACCCAATCGAGCGAAGGTACCGATAGCTCCCGTGGATATCCAGCGGTCCCATATGGGGTCAGCCACGGTTTTCAGGCCAGCTCTGCTATCTCCTTCACTCTGTTTTTCAAAAGTGACTGCCATGACAACATCGTACAACCCTGAGGCAGCACAGAAGAAGGCAGTGCAGGCCAAGGTACCACCGGTGGTGCCGCCTGTGGTCACTCTGAACCCGGGCTTGTGATAGACACCTACATAGTCCGCCTGCCACAGGTCTTGATGATACCTACCCTCAAAAAGCTCCATATTCCCCATTACCACTGCGTCAATATCCTTTATAGTTAATCCAGCATCTTCTAAAGCAGCTTTAACCGCTTCATTGCATAACTCAGGTATGCACACATCGGGACGTTTGCTCGTGTGATATGTCTGGCCTACGCCAATGATTGCAACTCTGTTTACCATCAGTTTTCTCTCTTTATGTTCGCAAGACCAGTACTGCGTGATGCTGCCCGCACGGACCATAAGTGCCATGGGCAAGGCCTGCCTTAGCCTTGGGAATCTGGTGACCATTGGCTTTACCCATGAGCTGCAATGCTATTTCAACAACCCGTGCGGTGCCAGCTACAAGAGTGGGATTCCCTGACAGCACCCCGCCAGATGGATTCACGGGCAATTTTCCTTCCAACTCGGTGACGCCTTTTTCAATCAGTTTCCCGCCGTCGCCTTTTCCGCAAAACCCCAGCCCTTCGCTCCAGAGCAACTCTTGATAGGAGTAGTATTCTGATATTTCAGCCAGGTCTATCTGCTGCAGCGGGTCGGTTATTCCGGCTTGGCGATAGGCATTTTTTGCTGCCAGAGATAGGGCGTCACATTCAGCTAAATCTCGGTCTCCCAGATAATGGCTCTCATAACATTGCCCCACACCGGCTATCCAGGCAGGCGTTCTGGTAAGTTTTTTGGCTTTCTCCTCTGTAGCCAGGATTAAGCCACAGGCGCCGTCCGAAACTGGCTTGGCTTCCAGTAACCTTATAGGAGAGGCCAATATTGCCGAATCAAGCACTTCTTCAAGAGATACTGGAGTTCTCAACTGAGCAAAGGGGTTATTTTTGGCGTTGCCTCGATTCTTGACCACCACACAAGCCCTTTGCTCCGGGGTAATCCCATATTTGTGAATATAGCGGTTTGCCTGGAGGGCAGCAGCAGCCAGGAAATCAAGGCCGAGTTTCTGCTGGTAGACAGGGTCAAAGGCAAAGTTCTCTATGATGTATCCTACTGTCTGGGATTCTTTGCAGGTGGCTATTGCCATGACAATGTCATAATGTCCGGAAAGGATTTGGAGATAAGCGTAGATAACGGCGTTGATTCCGTCTGAGCTTATTTTTTCCTCAGCTCGTAAATGAGAGCCAGCCACCTCTCCGTGGGGGATATCAGACAGCGTCCTGCCATCCCAGTGGTCTGAGCTGCAGGTAACCGTAGCATCAATGCCAGTGCCGTCTTCGGCGAAGCTAAGTTCGGTCTCTCCTAATAGCTTTTCTACAATCTGATAGGTAATCTCAGCCTCGCGCCAGGCTGGCTTCGCCTCTTCATATTCAGTCTGGGCAACAGCTACAATACCGACTTTTCGAGTCACTGCTTAATCCCCAGGGGTTGTTGACAATTGTGATTTAGAGAGCGCCAATGGGCAATTATATCGGTTGGACTGCAGACCGTCAATAACTTTCTTTCTATTACGGATGTGCGAAACTCCAACTAAAGCTAGTTGCACCAGTGTTGGATCGTGTTTATTCGGCTCCCAAAATTTCTTCACCCAAAGCCCAGAGTTGTACATGTTAGGTGTTTTATTCGAAGCCGACCCAGTGAGCAATTGCAGACTTGACAAATCGTGGTTTATGTTTTATAATATCTTTAAGATACTTTCTTATAGAAAGGTACTCTATGACACGAACATACGGTCACTATTGTCCGGTAGCTCACGCGCTAGAGGTGGTTGGTGACAGGTGGTCTCTGCTTATCGTCCGAGACCTCCTGAACAAGCCGCAGCGCTTCAGCGACTTATTACGCTACTCAAGCAGTATCACACCAAAATGGTTAATGCTTAGGCTTCGTAAGCTGGAGGAAGCTGGCGTTATTGAACGGGAGAAACGCCAGGATCGACGAGAAGTCTGGTACAAACTGACGTCGGCAGGGTATGACCTTCGTCCTGTGGTGGAAGCTTTGTTGGCTTGGGGCTTACGGTATGCGATACGGCCGCCTCTACCCGGAGAGGTGGTTCGGCCAGAGCTGGCGGTAGATACCCTGGTAGCTTCACTAAACAAGCGCGGCCGGGGATTATCACAGCCAGCGACCTGGCTACTGCACTTCACACCCGGCAGTTCCTACACCTTGTCGTTCATCAATGGCCGGTGGTCAGCTAGAGAAGGTGAGGAGGATAACCCCGATGTAACAGTGAGGACATCGCCCGAAGCGTGGGCAACGTTCCTTGCAGTTAAGCGCAGCGAGTGTAGCAAGATTGCACAAACTATGCTGATAGATGGCACACCCGAACGTATCGAGGAATTCCTGCATACGTTTGGGGTACAAGCTGACGAAGGTTTGCGAGATACCGGGACTGCGATCCGTGTTAAATAGACGTTAGAAATCCCAATAAGAAACCAACGAACAAGGAGGAACAAATGGATCTCAACTAAGTTAATGAAACTCTCAACCTTTGCATTATATCTGACCACAGCCCCGTATCTGAGGTATGACCTGAAATCGTCATCTATGACAGCAACGATGAGCACAAAAAGGAGGTAAATCCAAATGAAGATAAGCCAGATAAATATAGAAGTTTTTGAGCGGCTAGCTGATGCTCTGGATCGATTACCTATAGGTTTCCCTCGCACCAAATCAAGAGTCGAGCTACAGATCCTGGAGAGGTTATTTTCAACTGAAGAAGCCGAGGTTGCCAGTCACATGACCGGTACTAGCGAGAGTGCTGAGACTATAGCACAGAGAGCCGGGTTGCCCAAGGAAAAAGTCGAAGAGAAGCTTACTGCTATGCTGAGTCGGGGCATGATATGGAGCTCAGTAAAGGATAGCGTGAGAAAATATCGTCTGGCTCCATATGTAGTTGGCTTCTATGAGCAGCAGTCAGAGACCATGGACCACGATTTGGCACACCTTTTCGAGCACTACTGGATGGAGGGAGGCGGCGAGGGAATAATGAAATATCACCCCGATACTCATCGAGTTGACCCAGCACATGCAGCTCTCGAGAAAACCGAGGTGATACTGCCCTACAACGATGTCAGAAAGCTAATGTCGCAGGCGAAATCCTTTCAAGCACGCAATTGCATCTGCAGAAGGCAACAGGAATTGCTAGATGCCAAGAAATGCGAATTCCCGGTAAGGAACTGCATTTCTTTCTTCCCCGTCGAACTGCCTCAGAGCCCAAATACAATCACCAAAGAAGAGGCGCTGAAATTATTGGACGAAGCCGAGGAGATAGGCTTGGTACATTGTGTCGCCAATCAGCAGAGTGGGCTTTACTGGGTATGTAACTGCTGTGGCTGTTGCTGCGGCATCTTGAGAGGAATTTTAGAGCTCGGTATTGAGAACACAAGCGTCAGGGCAAACTACTATGCGGTCGCCGATCCTGACCAGTGCAAGAGCTGTAGGACGTGCGAAGACCGCTGTCATGTCAATGCGGTCTCAGTGAACGGCACAGCTATTGTGGACCGGGCAAAGTGCATCGGCTGCGGAATCTGTGTTACTGGGTGCCCCAACGAGGCAATGAGCCTCAGGCTTAGACCTGATGCCGAGATGGTAGTTCCCCCTGAAAACTACAAGTCATGGGAACAAGTGCGATTGCACAATCGGGGTCTATCGCAATAAGAAGGACATGCCCCTAATCTATCGCTTACTCGAGTCCCATATACTAGACTAGGGAATTGAGGGCCTTACTGGTGGCGTCAACAGTTATCCGGATGTCCTCATCCGTATGTGCCACGGAGACAAAGGCGGCTTCGAACTGCGAAGGCGGCAAATATACGCCGTGAGACAACATCTGATGAAAGAATTTAGCGTAAAGCTTGGTATCTGCTTTAGCCGCAGTTTCATAGTCGGTGACCT
>VGNY01000100.1 GCA_016865895.1 Chloroflexota bacterium
CCTCTTTTAACCCCGGATGATAGTCCATGGCGACGAATAGACTGAGTAGCAGGGCTACCGTTGCCACAAGGGCGACTCTTAATAAAGACTCAAAGCTAGGCGAGTCCTGTGTCGCACGTGGCAGTATGGTTGCAGGCGGAAGGCTACACTGGCATGTACAAGTGGTATGAGAAAAAGAAAGCTTAGTACAAAAATATACACACCCTGAGCAGATAGGACGTCTTCCAACCAGGGAAACCAGTCGGTAATACCGAGATAGTCTGGCATTTAAGGGGTCAAGCGGGAGAGAGACAGACTCCCGATGCCAAAATTGGATTAGCTCACATGCTGGGGGGTGTGGTTGCTGGCATTGAAGCAGGTGCCTGTGGCATCCATATACTGGCCAGATGAACTGCTGTTTCAGCTTGATGTTGTGACAGAAGGAGGCAAATCATGGATTTTGAGCCAACCGAGGAACAGAAATTGTTGAAGGCAAATGTTCGGGAGTTCATGGACAGGGAAATAATACCATTCGTGAATGATTATGAGCGTAAATACAGGCCATTGCCTAATGATATGGCCATAGATATGATAAAGAAACTGGCTCCATTAGGCTATACGGGTGGCATGGTGTCTCCGGAATGGGGTGGTGAGGGTATGAAATTTATTTCCTATGGCGTGCTGATGGAGGAGCTAGGCCGTGCTTGGGGTAGTTTGGCTATCATGATTGTAGTCCATCATGGGGGAGCGCTTGACTTATCTAGAACAGGTAATGATGAGCAGAAGAAGAAATATCTACCACTGTTGATATCGGGGGAGGTAATAGCGAGCGGTGCCATAACTGAACCCAATGCCGGGTCTTCTAACAGAGAGATGGAAACCACAATTTTGGCTGACGGAGACTATTATATTGTGAATGGGACTAAAACATGGATCACCAATGGAGGAGTTTCCGATTTTTGTGCCGTAGTAGGCTATACCGACAAAAGCAAAGGGACTGAAGGGATATCACGGATCATAGTGGATGGGAGAGAATCTCCGTTTGAGTCGAGGGAACTACCCAAACTTGGCTTTCGTTGTTGTCCCACTGCTGAGTTGATATTCGGTGATTGTCGAGTCCCCAAGAAAAACCTCGTTGGACGGGAAGGCACCGGTTATGAAGCCACCATGGTAGTGTTTCTTTTTCCTCGGACTATGATAGGCATGTTATCAACTGGCTTGGCTCAGGCAGCTATAGATGAGGCTGTGAAATATGCCCAAGAAAGGAGGCAGTTCGGCAGACCTATTGCTAAGTTTCAGCTTGTTCAGCAAATGCTGGCTGAGATGGTGGTAGAAACAGAAGCAATACGTTTGTTAGCCTATAAGGCTTGTCATCTTCTGGACAAAGGCCGGATATGTTTTATGGAGGGCTCTGCCATAAAATTCTTTGGCTCAGAGACAGCGGTTAGAGTTTGTTCGAAAGCTATGGAAATTCTTGGTGCTTATGGAATTTCAGAAGAATACCCATTGGAGCGCTACTTCAGAGATGCCAGAACATTATTGCCCCCTGATGGTACTAACCAGATCCAAAGACTTATTGTTGGGCGAGAAGTTCTTGGTATGCCTGCGTTTGTTTAACCAGGGGGTGAACTTGGCCAGAATTAAAAGGTTACCATGCTAGAGACACGAGTCACCAGGAAGCTAAAGACAGGTTTAACCTCGGCCACTCTTCTCGACTGGTGTTAATCCATTCACCTATGCTTGGTGTCTGTTGTTATATTTCTTCAAAGACGAACTCGCAGTAGGGGTCACCTGCAGTCATCAGCTTGGTTGGTCGGGCTTTAATCTTTGGGTTTAAAATCTGGCAAGCCGTTTGTTCAAAGGCGCCCATGGCTCTGCATAAGCTCGGTGGAATATCTAACTCAGGAAACCAGAGGCAAGGAGGATAAAGTTGATACCTGACTAACTGGGGCGATTCCTTTATTAGCCGTGCCTTATAACCAATTATATCTCCGGTAGATAATTTGAAGTAGCTTGCTAATGCCCAAGCGTCATTCCCCTCAATTCCAAAGCCTTTCATGCCTTGTTTAACGTATCTATTCGCATTATCTGTCATGAAGGAAGTTAGTATTTGGCAAGTTTTTTCCTCCCCAAGCTCTCTGAAGATTACTTTTACCAGATATCCAAAATATTCCCAACCCGTATTCTTCGAAGCTTTAATCTTTCTTATCTCCGGCCATTTGTCTTCTGCCAGTTTTGGTTGCTCAACCACGTTTAGCCTCCTTTCCTATTTGTAGTATCCGTATTTATTAGCAGCTTCCATGAAATAGTTGATGTTGTTCTTGCACGAGGTAAGCGGAATCTCACAGCCAGAACACAGAATATACTTACTTCCCTTAGCTGCAGTGTCTATGCATTGCTTTACTGCTGCTTCCATTTCCCTCTTTGTCCCCTCAGCAAACAATGCAGTAGCAACGTTGCCCATGATTACTGCTTTGCCCTGGGATAGTTCCACCAATTTATCTAATGAGGAAGGGCTATCAATGCTTATCATACTGACACCCGTGCTGAGAACATCTTCCATAATCGGGTCAATATAGCCGCATATATGGAGACTGATGTAAAGCTTTCTTTCCTTAAAGTAGTTAAAAATCTCCTCATGGTACGGTTTGATAAATGTTCTATACACTTTTGGCGAAATCACGCTACAAGAGGCTGATGCTTCCCCCATGCCTATGCCTATCCCGGTGTCGCGAACTGTGGCTACCCATACCTTTATCCACGCAGTAGTGAACCTCATTAACTGGTGGACAAAATCCGGGTCGTCCACAGTATCTAAAATCAACCTCTCTAATCCTCTCAAATTTCCGGCCAAGGTCCACGGTCCGGCACACGCGCCAGACATCGGGACATCTTTAATCTCAGATTTACTGCGCTCACAAGCTTCCAGGTACCAGCAAAGACGATTAATCTTCTTTGGGTCAGGAATATTTAGCTTTCCCAGGTCGGCTTTATTCTCAAGTACGGAGGTCTTCAGGTGAGGAGAGGAGTCTTCCGGAAATTCAACTTTAGCACCAAATGCTTCGGCTTCGAGAAAAACATCCCCAGCGATGGTAATGGTGTCAGATTGGAAAGTTTCGCAAGCTAGGGCATGGGCCCTTGCATGTTTTTTGGCATCTGTAAAGAACTGTGGCAAAGTAAAACCTGCAAGCTTTGAAGCATAAACTCCAAACATGACTGTAGCGGGAACTCTATCTGCGTATTGTCCCTTTAACGCAGCAACAATGCGGTCTTTGCTAGCATAAGCATTCATTTCTGGTCTCCTTTCAACCCCAGCAACTTTTTAGCTCTATTCGCAGCTTCAGCAGCATTTGCGCCATAACCATCAGCACCAATGCTTTCTGCATAATCTTGGGTGACTACTGCCCCACCAATGATTATCTTTACTTGTTTTCTAAGTCCTGCAGTATCAAGCGCTTCAATGGTTGTTTTCATCATCGACATACTTGTGGTAAGCAGTGCTGACATCCCAACTATGTCTATTCCACCTGCTCTAACAGTATCAATGAATTTTTCTGGTGGTACATCCACCCCCAAGTCAATAATCTCAAAACCAGCTCCCTTGAGCATAATCCCTACTAAATCCTTCCCTATATTGTGAATATCGCCTTTTACCGTACCCAAGGCAACCTTACCTATCGGTTTTATGCCGGAGCCAACTAATAATGGCTCCAGCAGCTTCATACCAGCTTGCATAGCTCTAGCTGAAAGTAGAAGCTCGGGGACAAAGGCTTCCTTCCGGCCAAACAGCTCACCAATAGTTTCCATTCCAGCAATTAGCCCATCGTCTAATATTTTAGCTATGCCAACTCCATCAGCTATGGCTCTTTTGGTCAGCTCCTCCACTTTCTTATCATCACCTTCAACTACACTTTCTGCAATTGACTTTAGGTTAGACACGTGCTTTACCTCCAAACTTTTGCTGGTTTATTGCACCCTACAAATAAATGCACCGAAGGTACAACTAACGCTGGTCACCAAACAGACCATTAGGCTTCGGACAGTGAAAAAGACGGGTATTAGTTATTCCGTTGCCCACGGCAACACTATCCCTTAAACATTCAGGTGTTTTCACCTTCAGCAACAGCAACATCATTCTGATTTCTTACAATCCATTTGTAGCTGCATATCCAATCACCGCTTTTAGTTTGCTTTTTGGAAAGCACCTCTGTCTCTACCCTGATAGTGTCATAGGGATATACTGGGGAATTGAATTTGACCTTGTCGGTGCCCAGAAAGGCTTTAACGTCACTGATAAATCCTGATTGTATGAGGAGCCCTACTGCTATAGAGAAGGTCAATAATCCCGGTACTAACTGTGTCTTCCAGCCTGCATCCCTCGCCTGTTCCTCACTGAGAAACATAGGGTGAGTATCGCCAGTGCTTATGGCGTAGAGCTCTAAATCTGTCTTGGTGATCACTCGGGACTTGGTTATGAACCTGTCACCTGCCTCCATATTCTGAATATGCTGTTGCATCTCAGACTCATTCAATAGCCGGGCCATGGTCACCTCCTTCGTTTGTATTTCGTGTGTAGACAGGGTTTATGGTTTTTGCCTTCTGGAATCAGTCGGGTAGGTCTCACAAAATGGCGTGAAACTTAACCTGATTGATAGCTTCCATATTTTTGTGCGGCACAATACCTACACTTTGATGCGCTACGTTTATTGCAGATGAAGTTTAGGTCTCTACATTTTAAAAGTCAAATCCATAAGAGGCTGAGAATGTTTAGCAACATTGTAGGCCGTCGGGTAGGCGAGAGCAGATGCTCCAATCTACCCAGTAACATAAGCAGAGTTAATAAACACTCTCTAAGAGACTTGATGAAATACTGCAGTCAAAGCTAAGGCAAATAGACGATGTCGGCAAAATGTCGGCAAAAAGTTGAAATTATAAACGCACTTTGCTAAAGGGGCAATCGATTGCGACCTATGTCTCTAACCACTCTTCTTTGGTCACACCAGCTCGTCTTAATATTCGAGAAAGAAGGGCAACTCCGATCTCTTTACGATGAGGGTTAGGAATGGTTAACACCAGGTCACCCTTTATCATGTATGGATGTTTTCCACCTTGATAGGGTCCATCAAAGCCGAGTTTGTGGAGTCGCCTCACCAAGTTTGTCCACGAAGCAGGCGAGAATTCAGCCACTAAACTTCCAGCCTCTTAAGTTCCTCTACTCTGTGTTCTCCTATAGGAGGGATTGGTAGGCCTCTTTTAAGTCTTACTACCAGCCAGCCATCAATAACCTCAGCTAAATTGTGGCGGCACTCCTCAAGCGTCTTACCATTAGCCCATACCCCTTCGAGTTCTGGGATCTCTCCATAGTACGGCTCTTCGTCCTCAATAATTTCATATTTCGCCCTACCCAAAGCAGCTTCAATATACTCCGTAATCAATTTCACACCTCGAAAATTTTTTGTTTTCGCGCGCCAGGTGAGTAACCTCTTCAGGGTCAAGCATCTAAAATTTCCTTATCCCAAAAATCATTGTCCTGTTCATAAAACAATTCTTTCGCCTTTTTATACTCAATGGCAAAGTATTTGCACCGCATTCTACTCTGACAAAAATTGAACACAGGGGTGTGCACAAAACAGTGAAAAGCCTGTCCCAGATCCCCGTACCAATCCTTCAGTGTCGTCCATTCACTTCCTTCGTTAAATTCAACGTCCACTCTTTCTTTAAGCCTTATTTTGAATTTGGGTAGTGAGATGGCAGGGACAAGACCACACAAAAATTCAACAATCCTATCAATTACGAATACCCACCAAGAACGCTCTTCTAAATGAATACTTGCCTTCTCATAAATTGGATTTATGCCATAGCTCCAGCTTTTCATCTCTTATTCGAATTATAACATGCTTCAGATGCCCTGAACAACGATGGAATGTGTAATCTAGCACCAGTGCTTAAACGGAAGAGTTTGGGAGATATCAGGTCAGAAAGGGGTCAAATAAACTTTATTGCCCTCTTTTTGCCTCTTGACCAACTCACAGTGTCTGAGGACGGCTATTTGATTCTCCAGTTCTTGAGGGGAAAGATGAAACTTACTGTGAAGCTCTTCCCCTGTGACTTTGCCTCTGGATTTAATGAATTCAAAGATCGCCCTTTGAAGCTCAGTTAAACCTTCTGTTGCTTCAAGTCCGGATGTCTTTCGAAATTGTCTAGCCGAGCGCACTGCAAGGGGATCGCAAGTTTGGACTCGGTGGGTCGCCTTGATATAGCAATCTTCGCAAAGAATCTGATTCCCACGTGTGAGGTTATCGTCTCTAGAAACCTTCCGACCGCACTTTTGGCATTTAACCATTTCGATTTGATCCACTATCCTACCCCATTTCGATCTCAAGATGAGCCTGCCAAATGGCTTATGACTATCGCGAATATACCGAATAGCATACTTAAAGGAATTGTATCACATCACTTGGTAAGATATCTCACCAGAGGAACTCAGAGGACAAGCTAACTAGTCCGTGACAATCTTCACATGAGAACCGGGTGTACTGAACGAAATGGCTAAATGTGTAACTTAAGCTCTCACATCCACTTGTTTATCCCGATGAATACGTTATTTTAGTAGGAGTAATTTTCCTTATGCACGAACATACATAGCAAAATTGCTGTAGTTCGTAGAGCAGAGAATTCAACAAGGCATGACCGCACACTTCAATTAACTACCGACCACCTACTCCTATAACAATTCTTCTGGGGCTAACTTAAGAAGTGGCTTGTAGTTCAGTCCCCGTAAAACACTGGCTTTACTTGTTTTGTTAATAACATGACCTGTGGGTTTCCAAACTTACTTCTATAAGCAGTAATTATTTTATTGATGGCATCATCATCAGCTTTTGAATTCTTGTGTACTAGCACCACCACTTTTGTTTTCTGTTTGACGATTTCGCCATTGCTATGCTGCATCTGACCATAGGCATCATAGACGGTCATGCCGGCAGGAAATGCTGGGGTCACTTGGTATAAGAGGAACTCAGCGAACTGTTGCTCCGATACCTCTCCCAGGGCAGAAATATTTCTCCCAAAATAAATCTCGGTAGAAAACCACTGATTGGATTTTGCTTCATATTCTGTAGATTCTTTTTTCATTTCAATAGTACTCCTTTTTCATAAAACTACCGATAATCCTGAATTGAGCGTGGTATCACTGAAATGATCCACCCATTGCTGATTATGACCTTACTCCTGTTTACAAGTACTGACCTACCCCAAGCAATTATACCACTTACTAAATTTATTCACTCGGGTAATGACTACCTGGAGTGAACCCCTGAGGCTGGACACTTCAGGTTAGGAGAATTAGAAAGGTCTGGCAGGGTCAGAGTACAATTGAAAGGAGAAAGGACTCTGCTATGAGGAACAAGAGAATATTCGGCTTAGAATTTAAACGCCAGGTAGTAGAAGAACTGTTAAGCGGTGAAAGCA
>VGNY01000101.1 GCA_016865895.1 Chloroflexota bacterium
TTGACCGAGGCTCTAGCTGGCTGGGGAAAGCCGTCAGGGCTGGGGGAATAGCCTTGGTCAACAGCTACAAGGACAGCTATCCCGAAGTGCCCGCTGAGCTATGGTCAGTCATTCAGGTATGGTGCGCTGCCAGCGTGCTAGCTGTGCTTCGCCTTGTCGAGCGTGAGCTTGAGGCGGAAGACCTGGCTCAAAGGCTGGGAATAACCGAAACAGAGTAACAACCGAATAACAACAGGTCGAGTTTGATGGGGCAACTACGCCCAAAAATCTGAAGGAAAGGGGGTGAATCATGGCCAAAGCCAGAGCAAGACGCAAGGACATCAGGCTGTCACCGGATGAGGAGAAGGAGGAAACCTACAACCTCATCGGTGGGCTGGTAGAGCTGGGTATTCCCGTCTCTATCAAGGAGCACCGCAGCGGCTTTCCCGCGGTAACCGTTGACTGCGGTGAAGTCCATATCCTCACCGATATCCTGAGTCTTGAGGCGTGGTGGGCAAAAAAGAAGAAGACAGGCTAAAAGGTCGAGTTTGTTGGGGTAACTATGCCCAAAAATCTGACGGAAAGGAGGCAAAGTGAGCCAGGTCGGTCTGTTTGAACGAGAGGAATTGAAGCAATGCCAGGTAGAGTCTAAAACCACAGTAAGACTGGGCAAGAGGACGGCTCAAGTGCCTTTAGCTAGAAGGAACAGGGAAGCTCTAGCCAAGCTGAAGGATATCCTTACCCAGCTTGACGGCAAAGACATACTGGTCAGCCAGCACTGCGACTTCTGGTGGCATCAAAGACTGAAGCTGAGTCGGCTGCAGGTGCAGTGGGGATCGCAATTCTACAATCCAGAGCTCGATAGACGTCCGGGAGTTATAGTGCTGCGAGGTAGCAGAAACGCCGAGATAAGGATACTCCACCCTGAGAGGCTTTACCAGGTAAGGGAGCAACACTACATCAAAGGCAAGACGGAGTATCTGCTCGACTTCTGGAACGGCTTCTGGGGAAACCCTGTCAGCCAGTATCAGCGGCATTACGACTGCCTGCATATAACCGCAATGAGCTAACGGCATAAGGTCGATACGCCGGTAGGGTTAATACGCCCAAAATCTGACGAAATGGAGGTGGAACTATGCCTATCAAATGGAGCGCCCTTCAGATTAGCCAAGCCATGGATGCGGTCGAACATCAGCTCAATCTGGCGGAGGTGTTTCTCGATGAAGCTAAAGCAAAGGCTAGAGAGGCCAGAAACATAGCCAACTTGCCAAGCTACATGGATGGTCGCCTTGTCCAGCTAATCACCGACGTTGAACGGCTGGAATACGCAAAGAGGTCAATAGATTCCGTGCGCAAGGCTATCCCTAAAGGCGCGATAGAGACAGAACAAGGCATTCAAAAGCAAGGTATCCAACAGAATTTAGGTCTTTAGACCTATCAGGTCGATAGGGTAACTATACTCAAAATAAAGACGAGGAGGACAACTATTACCGAACTGTTTGTAGATGAACTGAAGCCTACGCCGAAGGTTAAGACCAAACAGAAATCAGGAGAGCATCATATCTCCGAACTGGTAGGCGCTCTTGCCGATCCCATCATCGTCTTCCCCGGTGGTTGGGGTGATACTCTCCCTGATTGGCTGAAAAACGCCATCACTCTGGAAAGGCTGGAGATGAACATGAGAGAGCTTAAAGGCGAAGAGCCTACCGGCACCGATGCGGAGGCCTGCGCTTACCTCTATACGGCTGCCTTGACTCAGCCGATGGACCACGATTGGAGCGAGATATATCTTTATATCGCCACCAGGGTTTATAGTAGATGGGGTAAAGGTGAGATGCCTCAGGATATCAAGGTTGAATCACTGAGGGATGACCGGAGGGCAGACCTCAATCGGCTTAAGAGGTGGCTCTATCAACAGCGAACCAGAGCCAGAATCGAAAGGGACAGGGCTGAAAGACGCCAGAAGGCAGATGTAGCCAAAGCCGAGCTGGAGGTCATGCAGCCGTCAATGTTTGGCTTCTAGCAGATTAAACCCAGTAAATGAGGGGGTCGGGATTCAAACTCCCGACCCCCTTTTTGTCCCTATTGACTTGCCCTAACCAATGCAGGCAAATAGTTGATATCCAACTAAGTTATGCTATCGTATGTAATCCAACCGTTTCTCAGGGCAGACAATACGGCCTGGGTGCGCGACTCAACTCCAAATCTCTTAAATACAGCCGCCAAATGACTCTGTACGGTACGTTCTGAGATAAATAACTGCTTAGCTATCTTTCTATTAGTCAATCCTTGGGCTGCTAGCTTAATGATTTCCACTTCGCGCTCGGTGGGTGGCCCCAAATCCTTTTCAGAGCTTGTGATTGTGCCCAAGTAATCCAATTCCTTTGCTATCTCGTAAACCAAGCGAGGACACATCACGCCCTCACCACTGTGAACTGCACGTATTGCAGTAAGAAGATGGACCTCAGTTGTAGTTTTAGATACATAGCCACCTACTCCCGCCTGCAATGTTTGTACGAGACAAGATTTAGCTAAGCGTTCAGTTACTAAAAGTAAGATTCTTATTTCTGGTTGGATACTCTTGATCCGCTTACTTATTTCAGCCGGATTAACTGCTGGAAGTTCTGCGTCCAGTATGACCACACTTGGTCGCATTTCACCGATTTTAGAAATGGTATCAGTATGGTTACTTGCAGCAGCTAGCACCCGCATGTCTTCACAACGGTTGACGATAGTTACGATCCCAGCACTGACTAGCTGATCAGCGGTAACCACTAAGATAGTGATGCCATTGTTGCCATCCAACTTCCACCTCGGCCAGAGATTTTGATCAAAGATGTTGTAATTAGCCTAAGCCATAGAATCTTTTGAAAGTATAATTTGCTTAGGTGTCTATGTCAAGATATACATGCATTAATGACCATCCTAACATGTCAGTTATGCGGATTGACTATTATGTTTGACATATATAAACTAAAAACAACCTTAGCTTTTTGCATCTACGCCTGTTATCTGGGTATCAGAACAAGAAATCATAATTAGCATAAGTGCTTCGAGGGTATGTTATTAGCATGGGGGAAGTGTGCCTGGTATAGGTTATCAGGATAGTGGTAATGAGATACTGCGGGTGCAAGACCTACAGCTTTCTTTTGGTGGCGTGCAAGCGTTGAATAACCTCAGCTTCAAAGTACAAAAAGGGCAAATAACTGCCATCATCGGCCCTAATGGTTCAGGTAAGACATGTGCCCTTAACTCTATTAGCGGATTTTATCGGCCTCAGAACGGTAAAGTATTTTTCAACGGCAATGATATAACAAAATTACAGCCGGAGAAAATAACCAGGTTGGGAATTGGCAGGACTTTTCAGAACATTGAACTCTACCCTAGCCTCAATTGTGTAGATAACTTGATGGTTGCTAGACATATTAGAATGAGTCGAACTTCGGGTGTGACTGGATTTCTATACTTTGGATGGGCACATGCAGAAGAGATCATGCAACGCGAGAAAGTGGAAGAGATAATCGATTTCTTGAAGCTAGAGGCTGTGAGGAAAATGGCCGTGGGTGCCCTTCCATACGGCATCAGGAAGAGGATTGACCTTGGAAGATGCTTGGCACTGGAACCAGAGATAATGCTTCTCGATGAACCCATGTCAGGTATGAATCTGGAGGAGAAAGAGGACATGTCCCGGTTCATATTAGACATTGTTGAGGAAAAAGTGCCGTCTGTTGTTTTAGTGGAACATGATATGGGGGTAGTCATGGATATAGCTGATGAAATCATTGTCCTGGACTTCGGCAGAAAAATAGCGGAAGGCACCCCAACTGAAGTCAGGGGTAACCAAAAGGTCATTGAAGCTTATCTCGGCTCAACTATAAAACAAAACACAAGTTAGAAGAGGATCAAGTGATCGACGAGAGGACAATTCCCAAGCTGCTGATTCAAGCATATCATAAATATGGCGATAAAAAAGTAGCTCTTAGAAAAAAGAGTCTTGGTGTATGGAAGGAATACACATGGAATGATGTTTATACAAACGTCAAATACTTTTCGCTGGGTCTAATAAGTTTGGGGTTTAAGCGTGGTGATGTGCTGGCTATACTGGGCGATAACGATCCGGAATGGTATTTCGGCGAATGGGCGGCTCAGGCAGTAGGTGGAATTGCCACCGGTATCTTTGTAGACTGCTTGCCGATTGAAGTGGAATATCTCATTACTCATTGTGGGGCCAGAATAGTAATGACTGAAGATCAGGAGCAAGTAGATAAGATACTGAGTTTGAAAGAAAAAGGCCTAAATGTGGACTACATTATCTATTGGGACAGGAGAGGAATGTGGGGATATGATCACACGTTTCTCACCGACTATAGAAATGTAATCGAAATGGGAGAGAAATACGAGAGGGAATATTTAGGGAAGTTCGAACAATTGGTGCAGATGGGTAAAAGTGAAGATATTGCTGCCATCTGCTACACATCTGGCACTTCGGGTGTACCTAAAGGAGCCATGCTTTCCCACAGAGCTTTAATACTGTCGGCTGAAGGAACGGCGCGTGATTTCCAGTGGGGAGATAATACCAATTACGCCGCCTTTATGCCTCCCGGATGGATTCTGGACCAAGTAAATGGGATAGCAGCTATAGCTGTATGCAACAATATTATAAATTTCGTTGAAGAACCGGAGACTGCTCCCGCAGATATGAGGGAACTGGGACCAGAATTTGTTTTCTATGGAGCCCGGCATTGGGAAAACCTGGCATCTACCACTCTGACAAAGATGAGTGATGCTTCTCTATTCAGGAAATTCACATATGAGCTCCTTTTGCCTGTTGGTTATAAGATGAGCGATTTTACCTTGGCGCAACAGGCACCTAGTCCTATGTGGAGAGCACTTTGGCGCTTCGCTGATTTATTGGTGTTCCATCCATTACGTGATAAGCTTGGGCTTTCGCGCGTGAGAATTCCTGGAACCGGAGGAACATATCTAGGTCCAAACATCATTAAGTATTTTGCCGCTATCGGGCTTCCTATTAGGACTGGTTATGGGCTTACCGAATCACCATCTCACTGTGTTCAAACCAGTAACACAAGCCTCAAACCTGGTTGTGCTGGTATACCGGGACTGAATCGTGAAATCAGGATTACAGAAGATGGCGAGATACTCCTTCGGGGACCAGCATTATTTTCTGGCTATTGGAAAGACGCGGAGGGCACAGCTAATGCATTGAAAGACGGATGGTTTCATACGGGAGATGCTGGTGCTATTGAACAGGAAGGACAACTTGTATACTTCGAACGAGTTGCTGACGTATTGACCATGAAAGGTGGGGTCATACTGTCGCCCACTTTCATTGAGAGCCGGCTTAAGTTCAGCCCCTATATTAAGGATGCCATGGTCTTTGGTGGGGAGACAAGAGCTTTTGCAAGTGCCCTTATAAATATTAACTTCGAAGTCGTGGCCAAATGGGCAGAAAAACGGCATATTCCATTTACCAGCTACCTCGATCTTTCCCAGAGACCAGAAGTATACGACCTGATAGGAAGCGAGATTGTAAGCAACACTACCGTTATAGCTAAGGAGGCAGGCGTACAAAGGTTTGTTAACCTGCACAAGGAATTTGATCCCGACGAGGGAGAGTTAACCAGGACTAGAAAGCTTAGACGAAAGCTAATGCAGGAACGTTATTCTGTTATAGTCGAAGCTATCTATGAGGGAAAGAAAAACGCTTCATTCGAAAGCGACATCAGGTATCAAGATGGTAAGACGAAGAGGATACACGTCAATCTAGAGATCAGAACAATAGGTGGATTAAAGGATTGAGTGAATTTATCCAATTGGCACTCACCGGTCTGGCAATGGGTGGAATCTACGCGCTCCTTGCACTAGGCGTTGCATTGATCTACAAATCCTCCAGTGTGTTCAATTTTGCACAAGGTGACTTTGCTGTAGTTGGAGCTTATCTGGTGGTAACTCTATTTCTGACATTGCAGATGCCCTTTTTAGTAGCTATTGTGCTGAGTTTAGCGATAATGGCAGGTATCGGAATACTGGTAAATCGTGGTGCAGTTGTACCACTATTTGGTCAACCAGTTCTAGCGACTATCATGATGACATTGGGACTAAGCATCTTTCTTAAGGGCATAGTTACCATCGTTTGGCGCAATGTCACGGTGGGATTTGGGGCATTGCTTCCTATAAGCCATCTAACAATAGGAGACATAGTTGTATCATTCGAGCATGGCTTAGCATTTGTGATAGCACTTTTGGTCTTTGGCGTGTTCACCTTTATTTTCCAGCGTACAAAAACAGGGTTAGCATTGAGGGCTGTAGCTGAGGACCAACCTCTGGCTGCAGCTATGGGAATAAACTGGAGACAGCAAATGGCTATAGTCTGGAGCATAGCTGCGACGACTGCCACGTTAGGTGGTGTTCTGTTGGCTATGATAGTTGGCGCTATGCCAGAGATTGGAGAAATCGTACTACTATCCGCGTTCCCTGCTTTGCTTTTGGGGGGCGTGAACTCGATTGCAGGAGCCCTTGTGGGCGGGCTGATGATAGGCTTGCTGCAAAGCATGGTCGCGGGTTATATCGATCCCCTGGTCGGAGGTGGCATGAAACTAAGTTTTCCCTTTATCTTCATGCTTGTATTTTTGCTACTGAGGCCTTACGGCATATTTGGTGAGAGAACCATAGAGAGGATATAGAATGGGACTTCCTTGTGGTGTATTCAACACTAACTACAAGAGTGAGATGGCAATAGTGCGAACTCGCACCCAGTGGACATTGCTAATCGTAGGTCTGGGCATACTGTTCTGTTTGCCGTTCTTCCTTGCCCAGAAGTGGCTATTAATGATAAACGTAGCTGGAATAAGCTTGATTGCCGCTCTTGGCCTCCATATACTGCTGGGGCTATGTGGTCAGATATCAGTAGGTCAAGCGGCATTTGTTGGCGTTGGTGCCTATGTCTACGCTTATCTTGTAGTACACCAAGAAATCTCGTGCCTGCTGGCTATTCCTGTCGCCGCTATCAGCGTTGGACTGGTTTCTTTGATATTTGGTTTGCCTTCAGGGAGGGTCAAGGGATTTTATCTGGCGATGATGACCCTGGGTGCGCAATTCCTACTGCTATGGTGCTTTGGTCACATTGCCCCAGATATATTGGGAGGTGGCGATGGCATGGTAGTCCCCAGAGCAGCGATGGCGGATATATCGCTGAGGACTGAAGCTCAACAATTCTATCTGATCATGCCGATTGCCATAATCGCATTGTTCTTCGCTAAGAATATTGCGCGGACCAAGATTGGTAGAGCGTTCATTGCCATAAGAGACAACGAGCTTTCAGCTCAGTTAATGGGTATTTCGCCATTCAATTATAAAATTGTTGCCTGTTTCATTTGTGGACTATATGCTGGAGTCGCTGGTGCTTTGTGGGCTCAGTATCTG
>VGNY01000102.1 GCA_016865895.1 Chloroflexota bacterium
GATGAGTGTATTTAGAACAAGGCACCTGTGGACGCAAAGAGTTCAGAGGATTGTTTTTGGTATCTGTGCTGCTGTTTTGGTCGGCTTTGGCGTCTGGTTCGGTGTTTCGGTCTTCGTTTAGCTGATTCCTAACCCGAGCACATACCCTGTATTGACTGGAGGTATTTGCCCTCGGTCTTTATAGCTGGAGCGATTGCCATCTTGACTTTGTGCATGTCCTCGATGGTGAGGGCACCGCAGACACCCATTGCGGTGCGTAAAGCACCGACAAAATTCTCAGTACCATCGGTGACTGATGTAGGGCCGAACAGCAGACGCTCTAGCGGAGCTCGGATGCCCGCCTTAATTCGTGTACCCCTGGGTAAGGACGGATGGGGATGCGCCATGCCCCAGTGGTAGCCTTTCCCCGGGGCTTCTTCAGCTTGTGCCATAATTGACCCTAACATCACAGCATCGGCTCCTGATGCAAAGGCTTTGCACAAATCACTGCCCGTGCGGATACCACCATCGGTGATTACTGCCACATATTTGCCGGTTTCCTTGTGATAAGTTTCACGGGCAGCGGCACAATCCATGGTGGCTGTCACTTGTGGAACACCGACGCCGAGGACCTCCCTGGTAGTGCAAGCGGCTCCGGGCCCAACGCCAACCAAGATGCCATCTATACCGGTTTTCATCAGTTCCAGGGAAGTGCTGTAGGTGACGCAATTGCCCACTATGACCGGCATGGGGGCTACCGTTTGGCACAACTCGGAAAAGATAAGCCCACGATAACTCTTTGAAATATGGCGTGCGGTAGTGACTGTGGATTGGACTACTAGGATGTCGGCTCCGGCTTCTTTGGCAATTGGGGCTAGTCGCTTGGTAGTGGCTGGTATTACAGAGACAGCGCAGGTAGCTCCAGCTTGTTTTATTGTCTGGATGCGCTCACCTATGAGCTTTTCTTTAATGGGTTGGGAGTAAATTTTCTGGAGTAGTGATGTGACCTCATTAGCAGAAGCCTGAGTTATTTCAGCCAGAACCTCATTAGGCTTCTCATATCTTGTCTGGACCCCATCCAGATTAAGCACAGCCAGTCCGCCCAGTTTGTGCAACAGAATGGCAAAATTTGGGTCAACCACAGCATCCATAGCGGCAGCTAGGATAGGGATAGAGAAGGTAAAGTTCCCGATGGTAAGCTCTATATTAGTCTGGTCGGGATTGATGGTTATATTACCAGGCACGAGGGCAACTTCATCAAAACCGTAGGCGCGTTCCATATCTTTGAATTTTGGTACAGCCATGCTCGTGCCTTCAGAGGTTATTGTGCAGACTATAACAAAGGCGAGGAATTAAAGTCAAGGAGAAGTTGATTTAGCTTGTTGTGAAATGGTTTTCTAATTGCGTATAGGGTTTACATATGATAATCTTTTTTATAATAGTATATTATAGATGGTTGTTTCCAGTGAATCTTGACTTCTCGAATGTAGACCAGCTTTGTGCAAAGGTGGATTTTCGCAGTCCAAGACCTATTATAGACCTGTCAAAAGTTAGATTTTTTCGTCCTTTCTCATTAGTATATCTCGGTATGTTTCTTCGTTATCATAATTGTTGTAACAAGGCTTTTGATATTATTCCACCTGAAAGCAATGCTGCTCGTGGTTATTTAGCGAGACAAAATTTCTGGGAGAGATTTAATTTTAACCCAGACGTAATTAAGGGTGAAAAGCTTATCAGGTTTACAACTTCAACTTCATTAAATGATATAATTGATGTGGAGAATCGCCCCAACATTGCAGATGATATTGCAGTTGCAGTTTTGAAGGTTCTTCGTAATAACCGCGTGCATGTTAAGGTGGGCTTGCTCTCAGAATTAGTGTCTGAATTGGTTGATAATTTTGCTTTACATTCTGAGCGGACTTTAGCTGTGGTAGCAATGCAGTATTATCCAAATCTGCGAAGGGTCGTGTTGGCTGTTGGGGATTGTGGAATAGGTATACGAGCGAGCCTATCAACAAACCCAGCATATGCATATCTTGTAAGTCGCCCACATTGTGAAGTTACGCTGAAAGCAATTGAACCCCTTGTCAGTCGAATACCAGGTTGTGGGACAGGTCTTACAAATATTAGGGATGAAACCTTGAACCTCGGTGGGCGATTTACCCTGACGACTGGAAATGGATATGTTATAATAGGTCGACAGGGCACCAAGTACGGCAATATGTCCTATGATTTACCCGGAGTACAGGCAGAATTATCGCTTCCGGAGGAGGATTAGCTATGGCAATAGTTCACATTGGCAAATTAGCATATCCTTGCGTAACGAGAATAAGAGGTGAGGAGGCAGCTACAAAATTGCAGGGGCAGGTAGGTATCAACCATATTGAGGTAGACCTAAGTGGTGTTGATATGGTGTCTTTATCATTTCTTGATGGGCTAATTTCCCATTTTCTTAGACATGGTAAGGAAACGGATTTTATTTTTAAGATAGATACACCGATTTTAGAGGATAAATTGGCACGTGTTGCCGGTATCCGAAACACAACTATATATTTTCGTTACGATGAAAAGGAGATTCGACAAATAAAGCCAAAGTTCTCACGTCCACAAAAGCCTGTTTTTATTCCGACAAAAACAGATTTCCGGCATTAATGCATAGGTGTCTTACCAAACGCAATTTCTCGGTGTCTCGGGAAAGACCAAAGCCATAGTCTGTGTCACAATCAGTGGTATTAAACTGTGAACTGGTACCTTTTGCTGATGCCTTTCAGTAGTATTGTTGAGACGTCTATGATTTTTCATCCTACTGAATTCTCTTTCCACGGCAGTTCTTCGGTTGAAAATTGGTTGTCATTCTGAGCGCGGCGAACAATCTCATCGAAGCTCTCGGTGGAGTCTGTTATGAGTGAGATTCTTAGGTCGCAGAGTTCATCCATGAGCCAGATCCTTCGTCGCTTCGCTCCTCAGGATGACAGAGGGTAAAGGGCTCCCTCATAATGGCAGGCGAGTATACAGGCTAGACCCTTTCGCCACAGTAGGATATAATTATTCACTAAAACGTGCCTGTTCTCTACATTGTAGCTACACCGATTGGCAATTTGGAAGATATCTCTTTGCGAGCATTGCGTTTGTTGAAACAGGTGGGCTTGATTGCTGCTGAAGATACGCGTACCACACGCCAATTGCTCAATGCCTATGGCATAGAGACATCATTGACCAGTTATCATGAGCATAATAAACGGACTAAGCTTGGCTATCTTCTGGATTGCCTTAAGGAGAAAGATGTGGCATTGGTCTCGGAAGCAGGAATGCCGGGGTTAAGTGACCCCGGTTATGAGCTTATTGCAGCAGCTATTGCGCGTGGTATCTCCGTCGTGCCTGTTCCCGGTGCCTCGGCGGTGATTACAGCTTTGGTAGTTTCTGGATTGCCAGCTAATCAGTTTCTGTATCTCGGCTTCTTGCCTCGTCGCCCAGGAGTCAGGCGACGTCTCATCCGGTCTGTAGTTGATGAACCTCGAACTATGGTGGCCTTTGAAGCTCCACATCGGCTTTTAGAAACGCTAACGGATGCCTTGGAAGTCTTTGGGGATAGGAGAGTGGCGGTTTGTCGTGAACTTACCAAAGTTCACGAGGAAGTGTTCAGAGGCAGATTGAGCCAGGCGATAGCGCGTTTTGCTCAGCCCAGAGGCGAGTTTACCCTGGTCATTGAAGGCAAAGCGAGGCAGGAACCGGAGATTAGTGAACAGGTTGCAAAAGAACTGCTCAGGCTTTATCAGCAAGGAGCTAGAGCCAGACAGGCGGTGCATCAGTTATCAGAGACTAGTGGTGTATCGAAAAAGAAACTATACCAGGTCTGGCTGAAATTTGGTAAAGGAGGCTAAGGTGAATCGAGGTTGTATTGCTGTAGGCGAAATCAAGTGTGATAGCTGTAGCCACCTTATCGAGCATGGAGAGCGATATTTGCTCATTGAAGAAAAGGAAGATGAGAAATCCCGTTTCTGTGTTGACTGCTGTTTAAGCAAAGGTTATGCTGCTTATGTGGAAGAAAAAAAGGGTGAACTGATGCTGACCTTTTTCCCCGCGAGGCTCGATTCGCGAGAGGCTCAAAAGGACAAAATTTGAATATAAGGTTTATCAGTGTCTGAACATATCTTGGTTGCGGTTGCCTGGCCTTATGCCAATGGCTCGCTTCACCTGGGGCACATCGCTGGAGCCTATCTACCGGCAGATATTTTTGCCCGCTACCATCGTCTCAAAGGCAATAAAGTATTGATGGTCTCGGGTAGTGACCAGCATGGGACACCTATTACCTTGCGTGCTGAGCAAGAGAATAAATCGCCACAGGAAATAGTGTCCAAGTACCATAAGGAGTTTCTTGACTGCTGGCAGAAGTTGGGGATTTCTTTTGATTTGTTTACCACTACTGGTACGCCAAACCACACTCAGGTTGCTCATGATATTTTCCTTAAACTGTTGGATAGGGGCTATATCTACAAAGATGCTGTGCCTCAGGCTTATTGTCCTCAATGCCAGCGATTTCTCCCCGACCGCTATGTTGAAGGCACCTGTCCTTACTGCCAATTTCCGCAAGCACGCGGTGACCAGTGCGATGAGTGCGGCCGGACGATGAACCCCAGCGATTTACTTGACCTTCGCTGTCGTATTTGCTCTACACCTCCGCGATTTGAGGTCTCCGAGCATTTCTTTCTTCGCCTCATCGCCTTTGAGAATAGATTGAAAACCTGGATAAAGAAGCAGGCCCACTGGCGTCAAAATGTGTTGAATTTCACTCTGGGCTTTCTTGAAGGCGGGCTTAAAGACCGGGCGATAACGCGTGATATAGATTGGGGAGTGACCGTGCCTCAGCCCGGTTTTGAACACAAACGTATCTATGTCTGGTTTGAAGCTGTGATTGGCTATTTTTCAGCAAGCAAAGAATGGGCAAAATCGCACGGCGGTGATACCGCCTGGCAGCCTTTCTGGAGCGGCAAAGCCAAAAGCTTCTACTTTATCGGTAAAGATAACATTCCCTTCCACACGCTTATCTGGCCAGCGATGTTAATGGGCTATGAGAATCTGAACCTTCCCTACGATGTTCCGGCTAATGAGTTTCTGACCATCGAAGGTAAGCGACTTTCTACCAGTCGCAACTGGGCAGTATGGCTGCCCGACTATTTGCAGCGGTATGACCCTGACCCGCTACGTTATCTCTTGTCCGTAAACATGCCAGAAACGGGGGATACTGATTTTTCTTGGCGTGAATTTCTCCGCCGCAACAACGACGAGCTGGTGGCTACTTATGGAAACTTAGCTCATCGGGTTCTGACTTTCGCCTACCGTAATTTTGATGGAGTTGTGCCTAATCCCGGGGAGTTCGACAGCCAGAGCCGGGAACTTCTGGGCAAGGCTGAGGAAGCATTGGAGGATGTTGATAGACTCCTTTACCGCTGCCGCTTCAAAGAGGGAATTAAAACGGCTATGTCATTAGCTCAGGAGGCTAACCGATACCTCGATGACAAAGCTCCGTGGAAAACAATCAAAGAGGATAGGCAGGCTTCAGCGACAGCTATTTATGTGGCCCTGTCAGTGCTTTCAGCTTTGAAAACCGTTCTTTACCCGTTCTTGCCTTTCAGCTCCGAGAGGCTCCATAGCTATCTCGGCTTTGGCGGTAATATCGAAGCAGGCGGTTGGAGATTTCAATCACCGGCGCCAGGGCAGAAACTACCATCTCCCGAGCCACTGTTCCATAAGCTGGATGAAAGCATTGTCGCTGAAGAAACTAGCCGTCTGGGAACTTGAGAGGCCAAGTGAATCTTAGTGACATTTATAGATTGATCCAAGACGATTTGGAGGAAGTAGAACGAAGTTTAGAGGCGGTAGCTGATGTTGGCAGCCCACTGCTTGCTGAGCTTCTGAGATATGCCCTGAAAAACGGTGGCAAACGGATTCGTCCATCGCTTACCTTGCTTGCCGGGAAATTTTGTGTCTATGACCTTGCTCTCCTTGTTCCCATGGCAACAGCAGTTGAGCTTCTCCATACCGCTACGTTGGTTCATGATGACATTGTGGATAACTCGCTGATTCGCCGTGGTAAACCGACAGTGAGCCGTGCCTGGGGCGAAAACAGGGCTCTGCTCCTTGGCGATTACCTTTTTGCCAAGGCCGGTAGGCTTGCAGCTACCACTGGAAATTTGAGGGTTATAAGGTTGTTTTCTCAGGCGCTTATGACTATTTCGGGTGGAGAATTAAATCAAACCGGTGTAACCTTCGATTTAACACAGGCTCGCGAACATTACTTTAACTGGATAAGCGCCAAGACGGCTTGCCTTTTTTCCACGGCAACCGAAGCAGGTGCTATCTTGAGTCAGGCTTCTGAGGAAATCATTAGAGCACTCAAGGATTATGGACATAACTTTGGTATGGCTTTTCAGCTTGTTGATGATGTGCTCGATTTCACTGGTAATGAGGCTGAACTGGGAAAACCAGTGGGTTCTGATTTGGGCGAAGGCATAGTGACCCTCCCATCCATACTATTTGCTGAGGCTAATCCCCGGGACAACCTGATAAAGAAAGTCATTGAAAACAGGGATGCTGATACTGTAGCTCATGCTGTGGAGGATATCCGCAATTCACAAGTTATCGGCGAATGCCTGGCTCTAGCTTCAGATTTCTGTTCACGTGCCAGCCGAGCTTTAGATGTCCTCCCTGATAATAGTTACCGCCAGGCATTGCTGGACCTTGCTACATATATTGTCGAGAGGCGCAGATAGGAGTAACCATCTAATGACTAACGGGTTTCGTTAATTTCGTAAATCTCAGTCTCTGTGGTGATTTCGCCTTTCTTCAGTTTGTCCACAATGTATTGGCATGCCTGGAAGGCCTCATATCGGTGGGGTGCGGCTACAGCCACAATCAGAGCGACTTCACCGACTTTCAGCTTGCCAACTCTGCGACTGATAACTATATCGTGAAGCTGCCATTTCTGTTTGGCCGCTGAAACGACCTCACGGAGTTTTGACTCTGCTTCTTTGCCATGTGGCGAAATCTGCAGGAAGGCGACTTTCCTACCCTGGGTTGTGTCACGTATCGTGCCGATAAAGGTAACAATGGCACCGTACTCATCTTTTTTAACTTTGCCTATTAAATGCTCCGGGAAGATAGGCTCTCGGGTAATCATGTCTATGAAGAACTCAGTAGCAGTTGATGTTAAATAAGGTATCACGAGGCTGGCGTAGCTTCTAGCTGTGACGAGGGCAGTGGTTCCTTAAGCAATTTTTCAAATTCCGTCTCTTCTATGGTCTCCTTGGCCATCAGGTGTTCGGCGACCAGCTTCAGCCTTTCTTTATTCTCATTCAAAATCTTCTTGGCAGTGTCGTAAGCACGCTGAATAAGCCCCTTAACCT